>CAXBPN010000025.1:0-16762 GCA_963977515.1 uncultured Flavobacteriales bacterium | reverse complement strand
CACCCACATCTTTCACTAAGTTTCTATTTTCAATATACTTTAAATTAATTTTAAGTTTATGAGGCATAATTACATCTATATAATATTGATTAGGGTCTTTTTGATTGGATAAAAGTTCGTTCTCATTCCTAAACTCAATAGATGCCAAATCTGTAATTCCTGGTTTTACATTTAGAACTTTCACTTGCTCATCAGAATATAGTTTCACATATTTACGAACCTCTGGTCTAGGGCCAACAAAACTCATATTTCCTATAAAGACATTAATTAACTGCGGCAATTCATCTAATTTATATTTTCTTAAGTAATAACCTATTTTAGTAATTCTAGAATCTCTACCACCAACGGTTAATAATCCCATTTTATCAGCATTAACATGCATTGTTCTAAATTTTAAAATTTTAAAATCTTTACTATAACGACCAACTCTTATTTGTTTATAAAAAACCCCTCCTTTAGAGTTCATTATTATTAAAAAAGAAACTAGGATTAAAACTGGAAATATCAGTAGTAATACAACTAAAGAAAAAACAAAATCAAATATTCTTTTTATCATTGTTTTTTAATCTTTTCTACCGCATTTACAACAACATTAACTACTTCCTTTACTTGATCTGGTGTTAACGAAAAATATACAGGTAAAGATATTTCACATTCCCACATTGATTTTGCTTCAGGGTAATTATTAATATCATAGCCTAAACCTTTGTAATAAGATAATAATGGTAATGGTTTGTAATGCACATTTACAGATACTTCTTGCTCAAAAATTTCTTGAATAATATGATTCCTATCTTCTAACGAAATTCCTTTTATTTTTAGTAAATATAAATGGTATGATGATTCCCTATTCTCATCTTTATAGTGAGGTATTATTGCCCAATCATACTCTTTTAGTAAACTTGAGTATTGTTCAAAAATACATTTTCTTGCAGGTAACGTTTCAAACTCGTATCTCTCAAGTTCTACCAAACCTATTGATGCTAATATATCTGTCATATTGCATTTAAATCCAGCGTCAATAACATCGTATTCCCAACTTCCTTTTTGAGTTTTAGCTAAAGCATCCTTATTTTGTCCATGTAAAGACAAGGTATTCAATTGCTTATAAATTTCAGTATTATCAAAAGGCTCTGGTAAATTAATACATATTGCACCACCTTCCGCTGTTGTTAAATTTTTAACCGCGTGAAAAGAAAACACTGTAAAATCTACTTCTGAACCAATATTTTGTCCTTTATATTTTGCTCCAAAAGAATGAGCTGCATCTGAAAGAATCATAATTCTTCCTAGTTTCTTTTGATTTTCAGATTGAGGGTTAAATTTTTCTTTTATTGAAGTTTTATTTACTATAGACTTTAATTTATCAAAATGTACAGGAAGACCACCAACGTCAACAGGAATTATTGCTTTTGTTTTTGGAGTAATATGTTTTTCTAGTAGTGAAAGATCAAGACCAAAATCAGACCTAACATCTACCATTATTACCCTAGCACCTCGATGAATAACAATATTTGCAGTTGCACAATAAGTATAAACTGGTGTAATTACTTCATCACCTTCTTTTACTCCAAACCAATATAATAATAGTTCTGCTCCAGATGTCCAAGAATTAACTGCTAAAACATTAGAAACATTACAATAGTTTGCAATTTTTTTTTCAAACATTTTTGTTTTTGGACCTGTTGTAATCCAACCAGATCTTAATGCGTCTGAAACTTCATTTATTATTTTATCATCAATTCTTGGTGGTGAAAATGGGATCATATATTTTTTATTAGTTTATACATTTTTCTATTTGGGTATGTGACAAAATCATAGTAAATTTTATAGCCCATTTTATTATAAAAAGCAAGAACGCTTTGATTACTTAAAAAATCAGTTGTCAATGCAATCTGCTTAATATTCGAAGAAACAAGCTCTTTTTCAAATTCTTTTATCAATAACTTACCATATCCTAAACCTTTATGCTTTGGTGGAACAGCTATGGAGAGTAACTCGGCATACATACAATTATCATTAATACTATCTTTTTTCTTGTTTAAATTTTTAATTAACCTAAATACTGCTTTAGGTCTAAATAACAGAACATTAAGCAAAGCCAAAGTATACGAAAACATATTTTCAAATAAAATATTTTTATGGAACCCTTTGGAGTATTTAGTTCCAGCAGCAAAACCTTTTAAATTATCATTATTATCAAATAAACATATTATTATACCATCTGAGTTCTTTAATAGTGTTTTATAATATAATTTCAAGAAGTTAGGCCCCAAAGAAGTTAAAAAAAACCCTTCAAAAGCTTCTTTATGAATATCAATGAGGCCTTCTGGTAATTTAACTTTTACACATTTAACTTTCATAAGTAACATACTTTTTTTTGAAATTAAGAATACTTGTTTATTATAATTACCTGAAATCTAACTTTTGCACTCATTAAGTCTTTAATATAAATGAGTCATACTTATTTAAATACAAAAATAATTTAATACACTAACATTTTAAACTTTTTTTGATTTTATTTAATAACTATAATTAATAAAGTGCATAAAACTATCTTAGAGAGTGAATTTCTTTATAAATATTATTAATTTCTATTTTAACATTATCTAAATAATAAGGCTTTATTTCTTGCTTATTAAACTCTCCAAATTTTAGTCTCAACGATTTATTTATACTTAGTTTATCTAAAGCATTAGCAAAACCTAAAAAATCTTTAGATTCATATAAAAATCCTCCTTCATTATTTTTTATTAAATCAGTATTACCTCTTATTTTAGAAACAACACAAGGCAGCCCCAAACTCATAGCCTCCATCAAAGAACGAGATAATCCCTCTCGAATTGAAGGCATTACAAATATGTCAGAAATATTCAACAATTCATTGATATCTTCTCTATATCCTAAAAAATGAACATATTCAATAAGATTGTACTTTTTTACAAGTTCCCTTAGTTTTTTTTGCTCACTCCCTTCCCCACATATACAGTAATGAACTTTAATTTTCATATGAGCCATAGCTTCAATTATAAGAATATTATTTTTATTTTTATTTAAATCTCCTACAGAAATTATTATTATATCATCATTTGTTAACCCAATATTTTCTTTTGTTAGTTTTAGCTGTGTTAGATCAATTTTATCAATACCTACACCATGTACTTTTCGGACAATCCATTTTTTATTTAATTTTAACGCAGCTAGATAATCTTCATTATTTATGGTTATTATTACATCTGTATAATAAGCTAAAAACTTTTCTATCCAATAAAATAAAACTCGATTAATTAAAGGAGCTCCTTTATAAAAATGAAAACCATGTGCAGTATAAATAACTTTATTCACCCTATATATCTTAGCACTTAATCTTCCGAGCAAGCCTCCTATTGGAGAATTACAGTGCAACATATCAACTTTATTTTCTTTTAAAAATAGAGCTAAATTTTTATATGCTTTATAAATAGACCTAATATCGTATATATTTCTATAAATACCTAAATACCTGAAATTTACTGGATAATTAGAACATTTTATTGAATTTGCTTTTCTTTTATTTAAACCAACATAGACTTCATAGTTTAAACCTAATGCTGCTTCAACACAGGGTATGTAATAATTACCAATTGTCAAATCTTCTATTGAATTAAATTCTTTTTCAGATTCTTTTCTGCCATTTGTAATTAATAAACATTTTAACATATCCCTCCTTTTTCATTAATTAGTTCATTTAACAGTAAAGCTGATACCTCCCATGATAGTTTAGTTTTTGAGTACTCTTTAGCATTAAATCCCATTTTTGTCAATTTTTCTGGTTTTCTTAAAATATCAATAATAGCTTTAGCTAAAAAATTACCATTACCAACTGGTATTAAAATTCCTGTTTCATTATCAATTAGTTGTTCAGATATGCATCCAACATTAAAAGCCAATACAGGCACACCCAATGAATACGCTAAAGGTATTACACCTGATTGAGAAGCGTGTATATAAGGTAAAACCAACAAAGTAATATCTTTAAAAAAACCTTTAACTTCGTTATCTTCAATCCATCTATTATGAAGTTCAATATCACTTGACAAGAGCTCCAATTTCTTTTGATAAATTGAAACATCTCCACTTCCTACAATTCTAAGAATTGCATTTGGTTCTTTATTTTTAATAAGCTTAAATGCATCTAAAAGAATATTTAACCCTTTATACTTTTCAATTCTACCAAAAAAAAGTATTTTTTTACTAAAAGCATTAAACACATCTTTAGAAGAGTCATTATCATAATATGAAAAACTTGCATGAGGAATTACTTTAATATTTTTAGACTCTATTCCTTTTTCAATTAATAAAGAAACGTATTTTTTACTAAGAACAATAAATTTTTCTGAATTTTTAAAACTTTGTCTATGAAAAAACCTATTAATAAAACCATCTTCTCCACGATGAAGTTCTACATCATGAATCGTTTTAATTCTAGTATATTTACTTAAAAAAGGGAATAAGAAAACATCCCACAAGGAAGGCATTGGGGAATAAATAATATTTGGCTTTTCATTTTTTATTGTTTTTATTAAATTATAAAAAAGTTTAAATTTAAATAATGAAAAAACAAACTGTTTTTTATTTTTATAAGTATTCCAATAATACTTTTTAATCGTTGAAATCTCGTTCCAATCACTCTTATTTTCTATATAGTTAGACAGAACTGCTACAATCTCATTCTTATTTCTTAAGGCTCTAGCCATTTCTAAGGCATAAACAGGCCCAGCTCCTTTTCTTCCTAAATATAAAACTAAAATTTTCATTTTCCTTTTAATTATTTTTATTTACTTTTTTCATGAGCAATGGATACAAACTCAACTTAAAAATTTCACCAATTATTCTTTAATTAAAAATTTATCAATTTTCAATACTGAAATGATGTAATTATAAGCTGAAAAAAAAAGTAAATATCCTTTTACAAATGGATTTACCTTCATTTTTTTAGCGAATAATATGTATCTTTTAAACTCTGAAAAACCAAAATAAATTAAAGATTGAAAAACTCTTGAAAGTAGCAGTACTTGAAAATTAGGCTTTTCAATTTCAATCATAAATTTATTATACCTAACCCAAACCCAAAACCTAGAGTAGGCATTTTCTATACTTCTAGTTTTAGTTAAAGAACCTGCACGTACATTTACAAAATAAGCTACTCTTTTATCAACAGATATTTTATTAGTAAAATGTCCAACCAATGTAGAAAACATAACATCATTACTGCCTATACATTCATCAAACCGAATATTATTACAATCAACCAAAGATTTCTTAATCATTTTAACATATGGTGTATGCATACAGTATTTAATAACATCAAGGTTTTTAGGACTTGGATCTGATATATATTTGTTAATTAATTTACTAAATTGTTCAGCGCGGTTAGAATATTTTTCTTTATTCAAAAATCGCCCTTCTTGATTAAAATGTATTAAATCTAATTTAGAATCAAGATACTCATCAAAAAAATCAAACGCTAAAGAATGAAAATAATCATCAGCATCTGCAAAAAGCAACCATTTGCCTTGAGCTTCTTCAATCCCTCTATTTCGAGCATAGCCTGCCCCCTTACTTTCAGTCGTGTAGATTACCTTAACATTAGTTCTATTTAAAGCTTTTAATATAGCTTTATTTTTATCATTACTATTATCGTCAATTACGATAATTTCCACATCTGTTCGAAAAGGAATAGAATCAATACATTTTAGTAATATGATGGGAATATCTTTATGTGGAATTATGACTGTAATTTTTTTTTCCATTATTTTATTTAATATTAAATTTTTTCATACTTTTAAACTCTTTCCTACTAAGATACAGCAAGAAAAAAACAAAAGCTATAGGATATAAACCTATAAAATACCAAAACTGCAACATTTGAATACAAGCAAAAAACAAAAAAGATAGTAAAATATATAAAGAAAAAGTTCTTTTTATATATAGTTTATAAATTACATAACGAACAAATATTCCAAATAAAAATGGAAATATAAAAATACCAAATACACCAAAATCATAATAATGATACATAGCATTTGTGTATGCAAAATTAAAATCTATGTTTTTTCCAATTTTTATTGGTGTTTGCTGCAATTTATTCATTGTTAATTCTCGTGCACTTTTTATATTTATTCCAACCCTCTTTAATAAAGCTGTAATATAATAATCAATACCTCCTCCTAATGTTGCACGACCAAATAAGTGCCCTCCAGAATCTCGTAAGTAATTATTATCCAATCCTATGTCAAATGCCCTAAAAGGACCTATACTATATATAATAAATTGTTGTGATAGACCTTTACTTACTGTTTTAATTCTATTTTCATCTCCACCAATACCCCCTGAGAGTGATGTCATAAAAACCATAAAACCAAAAACCAATCCAAATATTAAAAAAATATATTTTCCTTTTTTTATAAAATAATTACGGACCAATACCTTTTTAAATAAATAAGTATTTGAAACAAAAAAAGAAACTACCAAATAAAAGAAAAAAGTTAAAAAATAAGATCTTTTCCCCCCTACAAATGCAAAAAGCAAAATGTATAGACCAAAAATAATCATGTACTTTTTATCCTTACCTTGAAAAACTAAATAAGCTTGTAGAGCTAGAATAACGTGGAAAAAAGGAGATATAAAAAATTGATATAAAAAATACAAATAACTATTATTATTAAATACTAAATCAAAAAAATCTAGTTTTAATCTACCTAATCCATTTTGAAGTAAAATAATTTTATATTGTGTTATAGCCAAATACGATAATACTGAAAAACTTACTAGTAAAATAGCTTTAAATTTTTTATTCTTGTAAAAAGAGCCAACATCAATTAAACCAAGGTTTGCAGAATTTTTTTTATGTATTTTTTTAATGCTATTATAAACAAAATAGCCAAATAAAAAACTAATGATATCTATAAGTAAATAGACATAAGTTCTTAAAGACACATCATTTATATCATATGGATTGAATGTTGAAATAATTATGGATATACACCAATATGAGCCAATAAAAGTTATAAACCATTTAGATATTGGATCTTTAACACCTGTAAAAATTACAAATAATAATAGCAGATAACCTAAGCTAGTTAACCAAAACATAATTTTTATTTAAATTTATAAATCTTTTATATCGCCTATTTTTTGATACAAAATATTTTCAGCATCAAATATATTTTTCACATTGTAATGGATATCACCTCCTATACATTTTTTATTTTGGGTTTTAAAACGAATCACTTTATCTAATACCCCTGTAAAAACATACTTTACTATTATAAATAAAAAATAAAAAATAAATTTAGATTTTGATTTAGCAAACCTATAGGCCAAATTAAAATAAGACTTATTCTTCACTGCAAAAGCTGCAAGAGATAAATTTAAATTTACCTTATCAATATAAATTTCTTTAGACATATAACGAAGTGCCTTTATTGCAGACTCTGGCCAAACTAATAAACCCGACCATATAGGTGGTATAGTTTTTTCCCAATCTGTAACTGTTGTTTTGCTAATAAAACTAACATCAGTTAATTCTAACCTTCTTTTTTTGGTTTTATGAACGCCACCTCCTGTATTCCTAGACGTACCTGATATAACAATTGGATTTTCTATATATGCATATTTCTTAACAAGAAAACACAATGCAACTCCATTAGCGATATCTCCAGAAGCTCCAGGGAAATAAGTGCCTCCTATTTTATAAATTTCTTCTAAAATACTTTTTTTTACAATTCCGGTATATAATAATGGTATTTTAGATAAACCTTGGCATCCATTACTTAGCATATAATTTAATTCTGTTATAGGCTTTAGAATTTGTACTTTTTTAGAAATAGTATCATTATATAAAAAACCCCCATTTATACCCGTCTCTGGCCAGTAATAATCAGATCGACCACCTCTTAATGCATCAATATTGTTTTTTTTCATCCAATACACATATGTGGTAACATTTCTAACAACTCCATCATCGTCTCCAATAAAACATAAATATTCGCCTTTTGAATTCATAACAGCTTTATCAAAATTTTCGACACTAGTTAAATAACCAGAAGAATATGAATAATTAATCCAAGGATATTTATTTTTATTTAAATATGATAAAAATTCAGAATTATCAGTAGAATTATCTTGTATAACTAACTCTATTTCTAATGAATTAAAACTGTTTATTAGATAAATAAGTTCTTTTAAATAAGGGTATCTATTTATTGTAGGGACAAGGATACTTAAAGAATAAGACATATTTTAAAACTTCTTTTTTATAAAGTTAAACAAATCTATATTAAATATATTTTTAAACAAAAATATAGAAAACAAGCACGAAAATATAGATATTACGAAACCTAATACATATTTTAAAACGTCATCATCTAAAGAGCTTATATAGGAAGATGAAAGAGCAAATATAAGAACTATTAAAGCTATCTTTAGAAATTTTTTACTAAATCTTATGTTATATAAAATCTTTACAGTTATAGACATAGCTAGCATATGAAAAATACCTGTTAATATTATAGTAATTCCTAATCCTGTTATTCCAAATAAATCGTAAAAATAAATACTTAATAATAATTGTAAAACACGATATACAATACTTATTGTAGTAAATACTTTCACTTTTTGTTTAGCTACAAGTATTAAATCTACTTGATTAGAACAAATGGTAATTAAAGTTCCATAAATACCAAATTTAATATAATCTACAGCTGGTAAAAATTCTTTTGTATAAAGAATTTCAATAAAAAAAGGTAATAAAAAAAGAAAAAAAACAAAAAGCGGTGCTAATAAAACTATACTCATAAGAGATTGTTTGTTTAGTTCAATTTCTAACTGAGCATTGTTGTTGTTAATTTCAGAAATTCTAGGATAATAATCTGTTGTTAATGCGGTTATTAACACTCCAAAATAACTACTAATAATTACTTTACCTGCGTTAAAAAGTCCAACTTCTATAAACCCCCCTTCATATCTAACATAAGAAATTATTATTAAAGAAACAATAGTATCTAAAAAAGTAACAAACATTAAAACTATTCCCATACGCATCATAGGCGTTGCTTCTTTAAAAACTTCTTTTATTGTTAGTTTAATTCTCTCATAAGAAATTTTTTTAACAAACCAATTTGAAATTAACATTCCTACGCCTGCAGAAATTAGAAACACTGGTATTATTCCTTTCTCTTTAAAAAAATAATAAAAAGGAACAGCAGTTATAAAAGCTACAAGAACCCCAATTATATTTGCATATGCCAACAACCTCAATCGTCGCATACCTTTTAAAACTGTTAACTTTCCTTCATTTATTATATTAAAAAAAACAACAATTGCTAATAATAAAAATAAATAAAAATGATCTCCATCACCTAAAATCCAGTTACCTATAAAAGATGAGAAAACAACAGTAATTACCCCTCCTATAACGGCTGTAAAAAGCACTACCTTGTTTACAATAGAAATTGTCCTAGAAAAAGCACTAGATTTTTCATTTACTTCAGCAATATCCTTAACGGCACTTTGCCTTAGACCAAGTCCTGCAAAAGTTTGGATAAATAAAATAATTGAATCATAAACACCTATAATTCCTATACCCTCTGCTCCTAGTAGAACAGCAATAATTTTATTTTTTACAATACCTACGATGGATCGAAAAACTTGTACAAAAGCAAAAAGCGCTGTTGATTTAAAAATATTTAAAAACGAACTGGCTTCACTTTTTTTCACCATCTTATTAATTATGGTTAATATTAAGCAAATCTCCCAATTTTAAATCTAATTCCAAAGTAAAGTCAGGATCATACCCTCCAAAAGAAGTAAAAGTCATTTCTCCAAAATATGTTTTACCTGAAACTTCATATAAATCAATTCTAACCTGAGGAAAATCTTTTGATAATACACTACATATATGAAGCATCGTATCTAAAGTTTTTGGTCTAGGAATATGAACTTCATTTGGGAAAATTTCGTTATTAACAAACTGTCTCTGTGAAACCCAACTAGGATCATAAATATTTAAATCATACGAAGTTTTATTTCTATTAGCATAGACTTTAATAAAAGTTGGCTCTCCATGTATACAAATAAACTTGTAATCAATTAAAGTTGAAGATATTGAATTGCTTTCTTGTAAATACTCTTCAGCTATAATACATGGTTTAATATTTAAATAATGAGGTTCTGCTGAATCATAACCAAATTTAATCTTTAACCATTTTTTTAATGTTTTCCTAACAGCTTTTTCGTCAATATCTTTTTTATTTTTAACTAATAAAACAGTTTTACACCCATTATTTGATTTTATCACAAAGCTTTCTGGTAGTTCGTTAAAATTAATATCATCAACATTATCCCATTTACCATAAGACTTAATTAAAAAATCTTCTAATCCTTGTTCTTTAATAAAAACACTAACAAGATACTTATCTGCCAATTGTGTCCAAAGAGTTGTGTCGGAGTTAAATTTTAGCCAATTAATCTTTTCATTAAATGATTTTGGATCGTTTAAGTTGAGATCTCTCTTTAATATTCTTTTGAAAAGAATTTTTGCCAACTTTTGAGGATTAGTATATGCTAAATACTTTCTTTTAATTTTATCAATAACCTTCTTAATCATTTTATAATTATTTTTCTTTATTATTTAACTCCAATTTTATATAATTAAATAAAGTTGAGTAAAATTTTTACTCCTATTTTCTTAATATAAATAGTAATTTTTATTTAAAAATTTCTATCATCATATTTTAAATTCTCACTCAAATCCTTAAAATTAAATATCATTGTATTTATCATGTTATTAGAGTTTTCAATATATACTTTATACCAATTAAATTTTTTATAAAATGGTACTAGACTGCCCCTACAAAACAATAATCCTTTTAATTTTTCATGAAGCAGAAAAGAATTAAGTTCATTCATTAATAATCTACCCTCCCCTGTTCCTTTATTTCTAGTACAAACATTCCCAATACCATACACAGGAATTTTCTTATTATTTTCTTTAATACAAACTGAAACTAAATTAAGGTAACAAATGAGCAGATCATCTTCATTATATATTAAAAAATGAATATCGTCAGGCTTCAGGTTATTCTTTATCCAATCGGAATGTTCATTATAACTATAATTCCATGAAAAAGATTTAATTTCAATAATTTGTTCTAAAACTGATTGTTTTAAATCTAAATGATTTATAATTTTAACCATTAAATATTTTTTTTATCAAACCACCATCCACAAGGAACTGCAAAAAAGTTTTTCATAAATTCAGACACACCTTTTAACTCTATTTTATTATTAAAAACAGAATAAATGTTATTGTTAATATGAACACTTGTTGCATAAAACCCTTGTTTTCTGAATTGTTTTATTTTTTCAGTTTTATTTTTTGTAAGAACTCCAAACACCCAATTGTTTGGCAATGAATTTCCATTTATTGCTAAGGGAATTACATCAGGTAATTCTTTTAACTTAGCCTTCCAAAACCCAGCATTAATTCGTTGTTTTTTTAGTAAAAAATCAATATCGTACATTTGGTGTACACCTATATATGAATTAAGTTCTCCCATGAGAGCTCCATACCCTTCGATAGTAATATCACAGTTAGGGTTAATTTCATTTAACTCATCTCTAAAAATACTTCTTTCAATTCCATAATCGCGTATTTTTTTTGCTTTTTGAAACATATCTTCACTATCAAAAACTAATGCACCTCCATCAATTGTATTTGGCAACCTTACTGTTTGAAAAGAAAAAACAGTAATATCTGTTCCTAAATTACCCGTTTTATTTCCGTTTAATTCAGATCCAAACGCCTCTATGCAATCATCTATTATAGGTATCCCATATTCTTTTCCTAAAGCGTTCATTTCATGAACATGCCCTAAATAGCCACAATAATGATTATGAAAAATAGCTTTTGTTTTTGAAGTTATTTTTGATTTAACATCTTCTATTAACAATGTTCCTGAAAGCGGATCAACATCAGCCCAAATAACATTTAACCGTTTAATAACAAAAGGCTGATTAGATGCTAAACAACTCACTGGAGAAGCAATCACCTCATCCCCGGGTTCCAAGCCTAAAGTTGATAATACAATTAGCATTGCATGATTGTAAGAACTAACTGTTAAAACTTTATTATTACCAATATAATCTGATATTTTTTTTTCAAAATTTCTTCCGTTTTCCCCAAAAGCTAATTTACCCGAATAAAGTATATCCTCAATTCCTTTTGATAAATTCTTTGGCATGTATGGTTTAAATATTGGTATCATATTATCTTACCATCCTTTCTTTATACAGTCAACTATTTTCTCTCTATCCTTTTCTGTGACCCACCAACCAGATGGAATATGCACCCATGTTTTTTCAAACTTATCTACATTCGGTAGTTTTGTCTTAAAATCAGAAAAAATAGAATGTAAGTCATTTCTCTTATGAAGTTCTGAAGCCATAATTCCATTATCAGCCATTGATTTAATAAAATCTCCTCTTCTTTGAACTTTTAAGGTATATAGCCAATAAGATGGCTGTGATTCTGGATAGTATTTCAACAATTCTACACCTTCAATATTTTGTAATTCCTTGTCGTAGAACTTACCGTTTTCGATATACTTATCTATCGTTTCACTAATATTCTCAAGCTGAACAAGGCCTATAGTAGCATTTACATTATTCATATGGTATTTATACCCTTGTATATGAATATTATTTTCTAATCTACTAAATCCTTTTTTTATACCAAACCAACGAATTAGTTTTGCTTTTTCAAATTCATTATCATCTTTAATACAAATCATACCTCCATCAACAGTAGTCATATGTTTAATTGCTTGAAAAGAAAAAGTTGTATATTTAAAATGATTTCCTAGTTTTTCATTTTGAAAACTAGCCCCCAAAGCATGGGCTGAATCTTGAATTACGACAATATTATATTTTTTTTCAATTTCTTGAAAACGTTTAATATTTATTGGAGTTCCTGCATAATCAACTGCAATTATAGCTTTGGTCTTATCTGTAATTTTACTTTCTACAGAATTAGGGCATAAATTACCTGTATCCAAATCGATATCCCCCCAGACTATTTTCGCTCCAGTTTGAGTTATAACTGTATTGGTTGGCTCTGCAGTAATTGCTGTAGAAACAACCTCGTCTCCTGGTTTAACACCTGCTAAAATAAGTGCAATATGCAATGCCGATGTTCCACTATTTACAGACAAACAATTTTTAGCACCAATATATTTTGAAAAAGCGGATTCAAATTCATCCACCACATCACCTTGAGCTATATAGCCTGAGTATAACACTTCTTCTAACCTTGGAAGTAATATTTCTTTTGCAGGTAATAATGTTTTAATTAATGGTATCATAATAATAATAATTATTTACACAAGTCTAATTCTTCTCTGACATAGTCTAAAGTTAATAATAATTCTTTCATTTGAGCTACATCTAACATATTTGTATTATCAGAATTATATTCTTGGCTTTGTAATTTTGGACCATCACGTTGTACATATTTTGTGTAATTCAGATCTCTAAAATCTGCTGGCACCCTATAAAATTGCACCATATCTTCAGCTTTAGACATTTCTTCTCTTCCACATAAAGTCTCATACATTTTTTCTCCATGTCGGGCACCTATAATTTTAATTTCATTAGATGCTTGAAACAATTCTTTTAAAGCTGTTGCTAAAGTTAATATGGTTGCTGCCGGTGATTTTTGAACAAAAATATCACCTGGCTCTGCATTTTTAAAAGCGAACAAAACCAAGTTTACTGAATCATTTAATGACATCATAAATCGAGTCATTTCAGAGTTTGTAACAGTTAGAGGGCTGCCTTCTTTGATTTGTTTAATAAACAAAGGTATAATAGAACCTCGAGAAGCCATTACATTCCCATAACGAGTAGCACAAATAACACTATTCGATTTACGTATTCTAGAATCACGCGCTTTAGAAATAGCTAATTTCTCCATCAACGCCTTAGTCATTCCCATTGTGTTAATAGGATAAACTGCTTTGTCTGTACTTAAAACGATTACTTTTTTAACGCCATTAATTGCAGCAGCTTCTAAAACATTTTCTGCACCCAAAAGATTTGTTTTAATTGCTTGCATAGGGTAAAATTCACAAGATGGAACTTGTTTTAATGCCGCAGCATGAAACAAAAAATCAACCCCAATCATAGCATTATTGATACTATCAAAATCTCGAATATCACCAACAATAAAATTTAATTTATCATTTTTATATTCAATCCGCATATCTTCTTGCTTCTTCTCATCTCTACTAAAAATACGAATCTCTTTAATATCTGATTTTAAAAAATTCTTAAGTACGGCGTTACCAAAAGAACCAGTCCCTCCAGTAATTAATAATATTTTATCTTTAAACATATTTAGTCTATTTATTTATTCCAAAAAAATCTAAAACAATCTTTTTATTAAGCAAGAATTGAATTCTAGCTATACTTTTTTATTATCTTTAGTCTTATTGAGAAAATGATAAGGTTTTTACTTTTAATTTTTCCCTATTTGAAAATATTCAAAACCTTTCTCCTCTAAATTAAAAGCATTATACTGATTTCTTCCATCAAAAATAACAGGGTTTTTCAATTGCCTTTTTATTTCTTCAAAATCAGGAGAACGAAACTCTTTCCATTCTGTTAATAAAATCAAAGCATCAGCACTATTTAAAACTTCATATTTCGAATTAAAATACTCAATATTTTTAACATCTTTTAAATAGAAATGTTTTGCTTCTTCGATCGCCTTAGGGTCATATGCTTTAATTTTTGCTCCGCGGTTCACTAATTCTTTAATCACATAAATCGCCGGTGCTTCACGCATATCATCTGTCCCTGGTTTAAAAGCCAACCCCCAAATTCCAAAAGTTAATCCTGTTAAGTCTCCCCCAAAACGTTTTACTACTTTTTCAGCAATCACTAATTTCTGAGCATCATTTACATTCTCTACAGAAGTAATTAAATTTGCTTGATAACCTTGCTCTTCAGCAATTTTCTTTAATGCTTTTACATCTTTTGGAAAACAAGAACCTCCATAGCCTGCTCCAGGGTAAATAAAACTATACCCAATTCTTTTATCAGAACCAATTCCTATTCTTACTTGATTAGCATCAGCACCAACATGTTCACAAATATTTGCAATTTCATTCATAAATGAAATTTTGGTAGCCAACATAGCATTTGCAGCATATTTTGTCATTTCTGCAGAACGAATATCCATAGAAATAAAACGATCATGAGTTCTGAAAAATGGGGAGTATAATTGTTTCATCATACCAAATGCAAAGTCAGAATCTGCACCAATAACTACTCTATCCGGCTTCATAAAATCGTCAATTGCAGCTCCTTCTTTTAAGAATTCTGGATTTGACACCACATGAAATTCAATTGAAATATTTCTCTTATCAAGTTCTTGTTGAATTGTAGCTTTCACTTTATCTGCCGTTCCAATTGGAACTGTGGATTTATCCACAACCACCAATCTATTATTCATTGCCTGACCAATAGATTTTGCAACTGCCAATACATATTGTAAATCCGCAGAACCATCATCTCCCATAGGAGTCCCAACAGCTATAAAAACTATTTGAGTATTTTGAATTGCATCAGATAAATTTGTAGTAAAAAATAAATTTTTGTTTTTTACATTTTTGACAACCATTTGATCTAACCCTGGCTCAAAAATTGGAATAATTCCTTTATTTAATTTTTGAATCTTAACTTCATCTATATCAACACAAGTTACTTTGTTTCCCATTTCAGCGAAACAAGTACCCGATACCAAACCTACATAGCCTGAACCTACAATTGTAATATTCATTTACCTATCTTTTGCTTTTAAATTTTCTTTTTTCTGTACTTCTTTTCTTAAACCACTGCTAGAAAAACGGTGTTCTCTTTTATTAAAATACAACTGTATTCCTTTTTCTTCACAATATTCTCTACCCGTAAATTTTTTATTTTCATATTCATCACCAATAACCCGAATATCTATTTTAAACGAACGTAAAACATCTTCTAAATCTTGCTCTGTAGCATATGGCACAATCTCATCTACATATTTACACCCTTTTAATTGAATATATCTTTCTACAATTGACTGAACAGGTCTGTTCTTCTCTGGTCTATCTAAGGTTGGATCTGTTTGAATTCCGCAAATTAAGTAATCACATTGACGTTTTGCTTCCTCCAACATTTTAACATGTCCTGCATGAAATAAATCAAAGGCACTAAAAGTAATTCCTATTTTCATGGTATTTTTTTGACAAATATAAGCTTATTTTTCAGTTATCAAAGAGTGCTTTTCTCCGTTAGTTGTTAATTCCACATTCCTGATTTTGTGAACAATTTCTATTGACTGCCTAGCTTCTTTTAAACCAAAACCTTTTCCGTTCAGAATTTCTCTATAACTATCGGTATGCAACTCTGTAAAACCAGTACTAAACTCTAATTCCTCATTATTAACCGTGATAGAACGATACGTTCTTTGTCCATTTTTTCTTATATCAATAGGCAAATCTGCTTCATCAATAGATAAAAACCAACGAACTCTTGCTTTTTTAAATTCTAAATACCCGGCGGCTTTATTTTTTTCTCGCAAATGAACCCTGTTTTCCTGAACTTCTCCAAATATCCAAGATAGCATATCATAAAAATGCACCCCAATATTTGTTGCAATTCCACCGGACTTACTTTGATC
>CAXBPN010000024.1:0-16984 GCA_963977515.1 uncultured Flavobacteriales bacterium | reverse complement strand
TGCTCTATGCACCCAGAAGTAAAAAGTGATAAACCTGGCGATTGTCCTAAATGTGGGATGAAATTAACAGAAAAAAAGATGGATAAAAAAATGGATATGAAAAAAGAAGACAGTCATAAAGGACATAGTCATTAAAAGATAGTCTAAGAAAGAAATGTAATAATCGTCAAATAAATTACATTTCTTTCGATAGACATTACTATTAAGTCCTGTGTTAAGAAGAGGGAGTGTTTTTTCTTGCCTCGTTATGAGGGGTGTTCAAACCTTAATAAAACATTCACTTTTCTTTCACAGGCACAATAAAAAATTAAAAACAAATAAAACAATAAAAAATGAGAACAATAATTATTTCAATGATTATTTTTATTGCAGCTATTGCAACAAATAATCCAGCTAAAGCACAACAAAAAGTTGAAACTCAAGAACAAGTTAAAGGCAAAGTAGAATCGAGTTACGTTTGCTATGTAAATAACAAGTATATGGGCAAAGAACAAATTCCCGTTGAAGTAGATGGTAAAACTTATTATGGATGTTGCCAAGGTTGTGTAGGAAATCTTCAAAAAAATAGAGCTCCTCGCTATGCTAAAGATCCACTTACAGGAAAAGAAGTTGACAAAGCTACGGCCTATATTGTGATAAAAGAAGTCGGAAAATCAGACGTACTTTATTTCGAAAATAAAGCTAATTATGAAAAATATATTAAAAAGTAAATTATACAAAAAACAACCAATATTTTTGGTTGTTTTAATGTACATTGCAATTACTACGGTTAATGCACAAAAAAAATCAGACTCAGACGAATTGGATAAAACCAAAGTTTGTATGGTTGATGATGAATACAAAGGCGAGCAACAGCTAATAACTGTTATAGATAACAAAACTTATTATGGTTGTTGTGAGCCTTGTATTGAGACCCTTAATTCAGATTCATCATTTCGTTATACAAAAGACCATTTTACTGGTAAAAAGGTAGATAAATCTAATGCATATATAGTAAGAAAAACAAAAGAAAGTGATGCGATAATATATTTTGAAAATAAAAAGAACTACCAAGCGTATATCACTAAAAATAAAGAATAATCAATTTTAAAAATAAAAATTTGAAGAATTTAAATAAAATAGGACTAATCATTTTTATTGTAATAATTACCTCTGGGTTTGTTAATGCACAACAAAATAAAATAACGCTTTCAGGAACAATTTTATGTGAAGACGATGCCAAAGGAGCTTTGAGTTTTGTAAATATTTATAACAAAAACACCAAAAAGGGAGCAGTAAGTGATACTGACGGGAAATTTAGTATTAAAATGGGTAAAAATGATACTATTTTGTTCTCAACCGTACAACATGTAGAGCAATTCTATTACATAAAAGAAAACGAATTTTTCCATGATAAAAACATTGAAATATCAATGACGCAAGACACTATATGGTTAGATGTTGTATCGGTAATGGGTTTTAAAGAGTTTGAAGAATTTAAACAAGAAGTACTCCAACTAAAATTACCTGATAATGATATTTATTTAGTGTTGCCAGTTGTAGATAAATATGCAAAGCAAAATTATTCTGGAGAAGGAGTTTTTGAAATAAAAGGACCTTTAACTTATTTATCCAATAAAATTCTATCTATAAAAAAAAGAAGATATAAAAATAGAAAATAAAAAAAGTCATCAATGTTAGCAGCACAACAACGATTATGAATAACCTATCTCAAATTATAGAGCAATATAAATCCGATACAGAAAGTGTTTATAATACTTGGTTTGTAGATAATAATCAGCGTTTAAAAGCCTTTCGTACGATTAGAAGGGGTATTGTACAAGTAATAGATGATATAAAAAACAATACTTTTCCAAATGATTTTAAAGGAAGCAGTTTAGAATTTGTGTTGAGTTGTATTGCCGAACAGAAACAGATTTTTGTTGGTGTAGCACATCCTTTTTATTGGAAACCTAAATTACGAATCCCTGATATTTATGAAAATCAAAACAATAAAATTGCTTTTGCTCAATTTTTAGAAAACGTTATTAATGCTAAAAACGAGGAGCAAGTTATTAAAGAAATTGTAAAATTAGATGAACTTAAAATAAAAGGGTTAGGACCTGCTGTAGGTAGTATTTTATATTTTTTGCATCCCACTTGGTTTCCACCTTTTAATACAGCTATTCTTAACGGATTTAATTTTTTATTTAAAGATAAAAAGAAGTTAGGGAGTTGGACAGAGTATCTAAAAATTAGAGAAACCTTAAAAGAAACCAACAACAAACATAAAAATAAATTATCTAATGATTTTGGTGCAATTGCTGGTTTGTGTTTTGAAATTGGTTCACAAAAAATGTTAATAGGAAATGATGAATATTTAAGTGAAGCAGAACGAGCAAAATTTGAAAAAAATATTGTAAAACGACAAAAACAAATTCAAGAAGAAAAAATGGAGGAAAACCTTCATAATGAAATGCAATACCATTTATTAAAAATTGGAACATCATTAGGATTTGATGTTACACCAGCCAGTAATGATAAAAGCAAATCCTATAATGGGCAGAATTTTTCTTTTATTTCGCTTAATAAATTCCCAGAATTAGAAACCGATAAAGGCACCCAAAATACGATAAAACTTATTGATGTACTTTGGTTTGAAAAAGACACCAATAAAATTATTGGAGCATTTGAAGTAGAAAAAAGTACCAGTATTTATTCAGGTATTTTACGTTTGTCTGATTTGCACTTTAGTATCGGAAGTGGTAATGAAGTCTTTTATATTATTATTCCTGATAGCCGTGAAAAAGATGTGATTTTACAATTGAATAGACCAGTAATAAAGAATTCAAAAATAAATATTAAATATATTTTATTTTCAGAATTAAGAACTAATTGCGATGCCATTTGTAAATTTGGTACAGATTATTCAATTATGGAAAAAATAGCAAAATCAAATTAAAAACAATTAAAAATGAAAAAGAACATCTTAAAAATCACGTTAATAGGTTTAATTACTTTAATAAGTGTAGGAACGTATGCAGTAAACGTAACTACTGATATGAAAACAATATTAAATGATGAGACAAAAACAGAAACCTTTAAAGTTTATGGAAATTGTGGTATGTGTGAAAAAACGATAGAGGGGTCTCTCAAAAAAGTAAAAGGTGTGGAAAAAGCAGATTGGGACAAAGAAACCAAAATGATGGAAGTAACTTTTAATGAAAAAGAAATTTCTTTAGACCAAATTAAAATGAAGATTGCTTCTGTTGGATATGATACAGAAGAACATCGAGCAACAAAAAAAGCATATTCTAAATTGCCTGGTTGTTGTCAATACGATAGACCAGAAGAGATGAAAGAAGACCAGAATGGTCATAAACATCAATAATAAGTCCTGCTTTAGTGAGAAAAAAGAACTATTTCAATTGTTGTGCAAAAATATAGAAATTAGGTTCTTTTTTCTTACACAGGCACAATTTTAAGAATACACAACAAATTTAATACCCATAAGAAGAAAGGAGATAAGTGTTTATTAAACGAGTTTTAAATCGGCAAAACTAAATTAGGTTGTTAGTATTATTTTATAAATTGAACTATAGTTTTTTAATAAAAATGAAATAGGATAACCTAAAGCTAATAATGATAGTATAAGAAAAACATTATAGATATATTAAATAAAATAGATAAGGCCTAAGAAGGGAATGTGGTTTCAAAAAAGGTTTTGATTAGTAGGTTATAGATTAATTACATTCCCTTCGTAAGGCTATTAAAAAGTTATAATTATGAAATTGAATAAAAGTATTATTGTGTGTATAGGTATCCTTATGATAACTCAAGTACATGCCCAAGAGATCTATCGAACTAAAAATGGAGATATGTTAATTACGGCAATATCGAGTAATGATTCTGTTTTAAGAGTTACCACTAAAAAGTTGTCGGTAACAATGAATTATGAAAGTGCCGAATTTGAAATGAGTATGGATAAATCTGATTTCTCGACAGGAATCGATTCTATAGATAAAAAATTAGCATTAATGAAATTTGAAATTATAGAATTTAAAGGAAAACTAGATATTGATAGAATTAATAGAGATGGACATTCTCCTCTTGATTTTTATGTTGAAGGAATATTATCTACAAATAACAATACAATTAGAGGAACAGGTCATCTCGAACATATCTCTAATCGAGGTACTTTTTCGTGTTTATTAACTTTAAAGTTTAATTTAAAAACAGATGAATTAGGTTTAAATGTAGATGATTTTAACTTAAAATTAAAGGACGACATTCAAATAGATATAACTCAAACCGTACTAAACAAAACAGAAGATCAATAAAATAAATTATTAACCATAAAAACCAAAACAAGATGAAGAAAACAGTTTTAACAATAGGAATAGCAATGCTATTTGTAGTAGGAAGTACAACTTTTATTAGTTGTGGAAATTCGGAAAACCAAGATAGTGAAGCAGCACATGAACATGCAGAAGGAGAAGAACATCACGATGAAATGGAAATGACAGAAGAAGGCAATCAAAATGAACATCATGATGATATGGAAATGTCAGAAGAAGATCATCATGAACATCACATGTTATACGAGTGTCCAATGAAATGTGAAGGAGATAAAATGTATGAAGAAGCAGGTTCATGCCCTAAATGTGGAATGGATTTGAAAGAGGTTGAAAAAGAGGTTGAAGAAGAATAACTAAAAAGTACTCCTTGAATTATAATTCAAGGAGTACTTTTTTTAATGATAGTTAATAAATACGGGCTTCGTAATTAAAAATAAATGTCAATTAGCATAAATAATGAAAAAACGTTGATAGAAAGGCTAATACAACCTCTACTATTGTTATTTCGTTATCAATCTACATCGGGAATTATCATTTTTTTATGTGTAGCTATTGCTATGTTATGGGCTAACTCTCCTTGGGTCGAATTCTATAAACAAATATGGGAGACTCCTATTTCTTTTCAAATAGGAGCTTATAGTATTCCCGAATCCATTCATACTTGGATTAATGATGGATTAATGGCAGTATTTTTCTTTAGCATAGGATTAGAAATTAAGCGAGAGATTCTGGGAGGAGAATTATCTTCTATAAAAAAAGCAATGTTACCCATTTCCGCAGCTATTGGAGGGATGATTGCTCCAGCATTGATTTTTGTATTAATCAACCTTAATTCTGGAGCTATCTCAGGTTGGGGAATCCCGGTGGCAACTGATATTGCTTTTTCACTGGGGGTGCTTTCATTATTAGGTAACAAAGTTCCATTGGCATTAAAGGTGTTTTTGGTAGCGTTGGCAATTGTTGACGATGTTGGAGGTGTTCTCATTATTGCTTTGTTTTATACATCAGATATTGCAGTAATTGATTTATTTTATGCAGTTATATTTTTTAGCATTTTAGTTTTTGCTAATTATTTAAGAGTTAGGAGTGTAACATTTTATACACTTGTTAGTGTTGGAGGATTATGGTTGGCTTTCTTTTTTTCAGGAATCCATCCAACCATAGCTGGTATTCTTGCAGCGTTTACAATACCAGGGAAAGTAAAAATAAGTGATACCGTTTTTGTGAAAAATATACAAAACTTAATTACTCGATATAAAAATGTAAAACGTGATACTACCGACTTTGTATCTGAAGAAGAATTAAATATCTTAGAAAAGATAAAACAAGAGGGATCTGATGCAGAAACCCCTTTGCAAAAAGTAGAATATCTAATTAAACCATTTGTTATGTATATTATTCTTCCGCTTTTTGCTCTAGCAAATACAGGAATACATCTCCATGGAGATTTTTTATCGATACTTCTTCATCCTGTTGGAATGGGGATTGGGTTTGGATTGATAGCAGGTAAATTTGTAGGTGTAGTAGGCGTATCAAAACTTATGGTTAAATTAAAATTAGCAGAGCTTCCAAAAGATATTAATTGGAAACATATTTATGGCGTTGGTTTGCTAACAGGAATAGGGTTTACGATGTCCTTGTTTATTTCAGAGTTAGCTTACTCCAACCATGAAATAATGTTGGTAGCAAAAATCAGTATCTTAATAACTTCGGTTTTAGCAGGATTACTTGCTTGGGGCTATTTGAAGTATTTTGCATTAAAATGAGTATAGATAAGTTAAATAAACAAAAAGAATGAAAAAATAAGTTAATTATGATATATATCATGTGTGATTTCCTTAAAAATAAGGAAATTTGGTAATGTTAGTGTAAATAGCTAATAATATAGTTTAAATGAAAAAAGTACTGTCAGTCATATTAAGTTTTGTCTTCCTTATTACTTCAATGGGGTTTACAGTTTCTTCTCATATTTGTGGAGGACAAAGGGAAAAGACTTTTGTGAATATTGGACGTACGGATGTTTCTTGTGACATGAAATTAAATGATGTTACTAAAGAAATAAAATCTAATTGCTGTCAGGATGAATTTCAGATCGTTTGGTTAGATGAAAATTATACAGAACAACTACCGAAAGTTAATTTATCAATAGGATTTGCTATTGTGCCCATCGAAATCCTTAGTAATTTATTGCCAAAAACTTTAACACAAAAAATTCTTTATAAAAACTACTTGCCACCACCTCTTATTAGAGATATTCCTGTGTTGGTACAGTCTTTTCTAATTTGATTTTATTTTTTATTGATTGCATGTTCTTCAATATGAAGAAGCTGTAATTGAGTGTAACATTTTTAACAGATTTGTTCACTAATTAATTTACTAAAAACGTTTAGTAACAATATTAAAATAAACTATAAAGTCATGAAAAGTAAAGGAGTTAAATACGGTATTTTAGCATTAATACTGATTATCACAATATCTTCTTGTACAGTTGTAAAACCAGGTTATAAAGCCATGAAATGGCAACCTTGGGGACAAGGATTAAAAACAGATAAAATTTATGATAATGGATCAATTTGGCATTGGCCATGGGTTGGCGTTGTAGATTACAATACACAGTGGCAAACATTTTCTGAAAAAGTTTCAGTACTTACAGAAGATGAACTACACATAGATTTGGTTGTATCAATAACATTAAAACCCATTATAGATGAGCTGCCACAATTAGAATTAAAGGTAGGGCAACAATACTATAAAACAGTTGTGAGACCAGAATTTGTTAGTATTACCAGAAATATTTTTTCAAAATACCCGTACGGAGAAGTGTCACCAAAAAGTGTAGAGATAGAAGCTACCATTTTTCAACTACTTAAAGAAAAAGTAAAAGATAAACATTTGGTATTTGATAACGTAACGGTTAATCATATTATTTACCCTGATATAGTAAGTGCTGCTGTAAATAATAAATTGGCAGTAGAGCAGGATATTGAACAAAAAGATTATGAAATAGAAATTGCTAAAAAAACAGCCGAAATACAACGAATTTTAGCAAGAGGGCAACGTGATGCACAAACAATAATCGACTCAAGTATTACTCAAAAGTATTTACAATACAAAGCATTGGAGGTTCAAGATAAGCTATCTACAAGTGCTAATGCTAAATTCTTTTTTGTTCCATTAGGAAAAGATGGCTTGCCTATTATTGTTGATGCCGGACCTGGTAAATAACTTTAAATGAATGATAAAATGATGGATAATAAAGAACACATTTATCATTAAAAATATTAAGTCCTGAACTAAGAAAAGAGGGTGTTTTCCATCCCATACCTGTTCTAGGAAGTGCAAAAAAAAGTAATCAAATGCTCTTTTTTCTTAGTCAGGCACAATTAACTTAATAAAAGTAAAAACCGAAAAATGAAATATTAAAAGTTAATGTGTGAATTATATAACTACTTGTTTAAATTATACAACAATAAGCTATCTAAAGATGTTCAGCTTTAACCTAGAGAAAAATTAATTATTAACTAAAAAAATAGAAATTATGTTACACGCAGTTGAAGGTCACTATTGGGGAATGCACTTATTTTGGTGGATGCTATGGATTATATTATTGTTTTGGATATTCGCTATACCGGCTGATATTCCCGGGCAACGAAAAAAGAAAGACTCACCATTAGATATTCTTAAAAAAAGATATGCTAAGGGAGAAATTGATGCTCAAGAGTATGATAAAATGAAAAAAGAATTAGAAAAATAAAATGGTGGATAATAAAAGAACAAATTAATATTAAGTCCTGTGCTAAGAAAGGAGAGTGTTTCCCACCCTATACCTGTTCTAGGAAGTGCAAAAAAAATAATCAAAACCTCTCTTTTCTTAGCCAGGCACAATTAACTTAATAAAAATGAAAATAGAAGAATTCAATATTAAAGGTATGAAATGCAAATATTTTGCAAAAATGCAGATTAAAGTATGATAAATATCATTACTGTATTATTCCACTATGTAGATATTTGTATAGTAAATTAATTATTAACTAAAAAAAAATAGAAATTATGTTACACGCAGTTGAAGGTCACTATTGGGGAATGCACTTATTTTGGTGGATGCTATGGATTATATTATTGTTTTGGATATTCGCTATACCGGCTGATATTCCCGGGCAACGAAAAAAGAAAGACTCACCATTAGATATTCTTAAAAAAAGATATGCTAAGGGAGAAATTGATGCTCAAGAATATGATAAAATGAAAAAAGAATTAGAAAAATAAAAAACCATAAAACAAATTAAAATGAAAACAACAATCAAAAATGCAATAGGATTATTGGTGCTGGTGTTCCTATTTGCATCTTGTTCTCAACAACAAGAACAATCTTTAGAAGAGATGTTAAAAGATTCAAATCAGCAAGACAAAGTTGTAGCTATAATGGCAGAAAACCATGATTTATCAAAGAAGTACATCAATAAAATGATGGAAAGCGATCATTCAACAGGGATGATGGTGGATGTATTAGTATCTGCTGCTGCTGAAGATTCTGTTTTAGCAGGAAAATTAAGTGATATGATTATCAAGTTTCCTGATTTGATGTTGATGACTACACATCACTTTATGCCAATAATTGCAACTGATAACCACATGAGTGATGGGTTTTGTGATCATGCAATGGAAGAGCCTAAGATAGCAGAAAAGATGTGTGGGAAAATGAAAGAAAGTAAAGAAATGAACTGTTGTCATTAAATAAATAAAATTGTTGAGGATAAAAAAAACATATAAACTTTTTGTAGCTCTTGTAGGCATTTTTGCCATATCATGTAGTTCGTCCAAAGATGCAATAGTTAAGTCTAACCCTGAAAAGGATTTTAGCCAATACAAAACCTTTGCTTGGTTACAAGAATCAGACAGTACTCTTGAAACAGACATTGTACGAAATAACGCTAAAAACTTTGTTATTCATTGTATGTCTAAAAGAGGGCTTGTAATTGATAAGAAAACTCCTGATTTATTATTTAAATTAAATGTGATTGGGAAAAAAGATAAGGATGTTTTTACCACTCCTGTAACACATTATAGCCCTGATTATTATGTGAAAAATTCTTATTACTACCCTTATTACTACAAAAATTGGACAGATTATACCTACGATTTTAAAGGTAAGGAAACCATTGAGGTAAACCATGTAGTAGAAACGGTAGATAAAATAGAAGAAACTATTATACTTCAAGTTTTTGAAAGAAAAACAAAACAAGAAATATGGAGTGCAGAGGTAAAGGGATATATTTATGATAAACAATATTTAACTCATGATGTACACCCTGGTATGCACCAGTTAATGAAAAAATTCCCTGTTAAGCCGCTAAAAACTTTAAAGAAAAAGAAGCGATTTAGTAAATATTTAGCTCCAGTATCAATTTATATTCCTTAAATAAAGTGAGTAAGTAAAAAAATAACGATGAATGATAATAATTGGCATAATTGGATGAATCATGGGTTATGGATATTATTCTGGATTGCCATTATAGTTGGGTTGTATTTGATATTTCGCTATGCTATGAAAAGTACTAATAAAAAAGAAAAAAACTAACATATAAAACAAGAGCTATGAACTATTACTATAGTAAAACATTAAAGAATACTTCTTTTGAGGAGGCTATTCAAAAAACAACAGAAGCTTTACAAGAAGAAGGTTTTGGAGTACTAACCGAAATTGATGTGAAAGAAACGTTAAAGAAGAAGCTAGATGTGAATTTTAAGAAGTACAAGATTCTAGGAGCATGTAATCCCTCTTTTGCCCACATGGCACTACAAGCAGAGGATAAGATAGGAGTGATGCTTCCCTGTAACGTAATTGTTGAGGAGCATGAAGGTGGTCAGGTGGAAGTTGCTGCAGTTAATCCTATGGCATCAATGCAGGCAGTTGAAAATAGCAGTTTGAATGCTATTGCCAAGGAAGTACAAGCTAAACTGAAAAATGTAATTGATAATTTATAGATCATGATAAAAAAATTGGAAGACTTTGAAAGCTTAGCTGAAAAGTTTAGAGCAATTGGACACCCTGTGCGAGTTAAAATATTGAACTTATTATGCACTTGCGGAGATTCAAGATTAAAAGTGAAAACGATTTATGAAAAATTAGATATTGATCAACCCAGTATTTCTCGTCATTTAAACATTATGCGAAAAAGTGGGGTTCTTCAACGAATACAAGAAGGTAGTAACACTTTTTATTGCTTGTGTACTGATGATTCACATGTTGATTGTATAAAAAAATGTTTTATATAAATTAAACTAAAAAAATGAAAAAACACACATTATGGATGATATTAGGCTGCGGACTTCCGCTTTTACTCATCTTTTTTGCTCCGGCATTAGGCTTAGGAAATGATATTGCAATTTTCATTTTCATTATTGCCATGTTTGCCTGCCATTTGTTAATGCCTCACCATGGTGGGCACGGACATAATCACAATGAAAAAAATACGAACAACACTAAAACTGAAAACCATGAATCACATCAACATTAAAAAAATGGGACTTGCTTTTGGACTTACAGGAGCATTACTGTATTTAGGCTGTATGATTGTTATGCTTACCGCAGGTCATGCAGGAACAGTTAAGTTTTTTAACAGTTTACTACACGGATTAGATATTTCTTCCATTATCCGTATGGATGTACCACTTTGGGAAGCAGCCCTTGGCATAGTAGAAATATTTATTTTAGGGTGGTTAGTTGGAGCCTGTATAGCCGCTTTTTATAATGCATCATTAAAAAAATAAAACAATGGAAAATCAATTAAAAAAATTAACTAATAACGAGAGAGAATTGCTTTTAAAAGCTCCTGTATTAATTTCAATATTAGCAGCGAGTACTGATGAGAAAATAGACAGAAAAGAGCAAAAAGAAGCAATAGAATTATCACATTTAAGAACCTTTACTTCTTCTCCTATTTTACAGCCTTTTTACAAAGAAGTTGAAGTTGTGTTTAAAAAAAACTTAGAAGAATTGCTTCATAAATACGAACCCTTTAATGTGACGAGACAAAATTTAATAAAATCAGAACTTAAAACCATTTATAATCTACTCTCAAAATTGGATGATAAATTTGAAAAAGAGCTGAAAGAAAGTCTAGAAAGTTATAGGAAACACATCGCTAATGTTCATATAAAGTTTACTGATTTTTTTGATTTTAGTAACTTTTAAGATATATAGAATATGCAATATGCTTGGTTAATATGGTCGTTATTTATTTTGCTGTTTTGGTTTATAATTTATTTTGTAAAAAAAGACATCCGCAAGGTAATGCTTACTGCAAGTTGGTGGACTATGCCTTTGGGATTGACCGAACCCTTATTTGTGCCAGAATATTGGAACCCACCCTCACTATTTAATTTGGCACAAAATACAGGATTTGATATTGAAAGCCTTATTTTTTCTTTTGCCATTGGTGGCATTGGTTGTGTGTTATATAACCTTGTTACTAAAGCAAAATTAGAACCAATTAATGAAGAAGAAAAATTACAAAAAAGACACCGATTTCATAAATATACCATGACTGTTCCTGTACTGGTATTTTTAGGAATGGCTTTATTTACTAATTTAAACCATATTTACTGTGGAGTTGCAGGAATGTTTGCCGGAGCTATTACTGCCTTATGGTGCAGACCCGATTTAAAATATAAAATATGGATAGGAGGAATACTTTTTACCCTTTTATACTTTATCTATTTTACTTCTCTTCGGTTAGTTTATCCATCTTATGTAGAATTGGTTTGGAATTTTAAAGAAATTACGGGAATTCTTATTGTTGGCATTCCATTAGAAGAATACCTTTTTGCCTTTACTTTCGGTATGTTTTGGTCGAGTATATACGAACATACCCACTGGTTTAAATTAGTAAAAACACAATAAAAACACATTAAATGGACAACTGTAAAGCAGAAAATAAAATATGTTTACCAGAAAGTAACCTGCCAAGAGTAGTAGTTATAGGAGGTGGTTTTGCAGGGATTTCGTTCGTTAAGAAACTAAAAAATAAATCTGTTCAAGTAGTAATGCTTGATAAGAATAATTTTCACCAATTTCAACCTCTACTCTATCAAGTAGCTACAAGTGGTATTGAACCCGATAGTATTGTTTTTCCGTTACGAAAATTATTTAAAGGATACCGGAATGTATTTTACAGAATGGCCGATGTGGAAAGTATTGAAGCTGAGCAAAATAGAGTTAACACAAATATTGGTATTATTAATTACGATTATTTGGTAATAGCTACTGGTAGCGACACCAATTTTTTTGGATTAAAAGATATTCAGGAGAATAGTGTTGGAATGAAAACCATTCAAGAAGCATTGGATATTAGAAGCCTTATTCTTCAAAACCTAGAAAAAGCCGTAGTAACCTGTGATGATGCAGAACGAAATGCACTTACCAATTTTGCAATTATAGGTGGTGGTCCGGCAGGAGTGGAAACCGCAGGAGCAATAGCAGAATTTAAAAAATACATTTTACCAAAAGATTATCCTGAACTGGACACTTCTTTAATGAATATTTATTTGATAGAAGCAGCTAACGAACTTTTAAGTGCTATGTCTTCCAATTCTTCAAAAAATTCGTTGGAGTATTTAAAGAAAATGGGAGTAGATATTAAGTTAAATACTGTTGTTAAAGCTTATGACGGATTAACTATTAAAATTAATGAAACAGGTTTATTGTATGCAAAAACAGTTATTTGGACAGCTGGTGTTAAAGGAAATGTTCCATTAGGAATTAACAAAGAAATAGTTGGAAGAGGCAACAGAATTCAGGTAGATAACTATTCAAAAGTAGTGGGGCACGAAAATATTTATGCTTTAGGAGATTTGGCTCTTATGAGTACCGATAATTATCCAAAAGGACACCCAATGGTTGCTCAGGTAGCCATTCAACAAGGAAAATTATTAGCCAAAAATTTAATGGCACACCTGCTAAATAAACAACAACAACCATTTAAATATAAAGACAAAGGTTCTTTGGCAACTGTAGGTAAAAGAAAAGCTGTTGCAGACCTGAGTCAGTTTCAATTTAGTGGATTCTTTGCTTGGATATTATGGTCGGTTGTGCATTTAATGTCAATTAGCGGTTTTAGAAATAAATTGTTAGTTGGTATAAATTGGAGTTGGAGTTATTTTACCTACGATAAAGGAAATAGGTTAATTATAAGAAAATACAAAAAATAATAGTGGAACCGCATCAAGAAATATTCAATTATTTAAGCCCTTTTTTAGTGGGCTTACTACTAAGTACAGGTATTGGTTTAATTCTCGGACTAGAAAGAGAATATAATAAAGATACCAGTTCCTCAATAGCAGGAATAAGAACCTTTCCGATAGTTGCTATATTAGGTTATCTATTGGCATCTCTATCCGATAATTATGGTGTATGGATAATTATTGCAGCAATTCCGGCTCTGTTCGTATTCTTAGCTTTTGATCATTTTCAAAATACTACAAAAACAACTATAGGACACACTACTCATTTTGCATTAATAACAACCTTTGTTATGGGAATAATGGTGGCTAACCATTTGTATAAAGAATCTTTAGGAACAGCGGTAATCGTAGTTACTTTATTAGCCTTAAAAGGTAAATTTTCAACTACCTTAAATCGAATAACAGAAGAAGAACTTTTTTCAATCATTAAATTTTTCATCTTAGCATTATTGGTTTTACCCTTTTTACCAAATAAAGACTTTGGACCAAATAACATTCTCAATGCTTACGATATAGGTTGGATTGTTGTAATAGTGTCTTTAATAAATTTCTTGGGATATTTTTCCATCAAATTTATTGGTTCTGGAAAAGGAATCTTGTTAACAGCTATTTTAGGAGGGCTAATTTCCAGCACAGCAGTTACCTGGACATTTGCTTCGCAGAGTAAAGAAAACCCTAGTTTATCCAATGTTTATGCATCAGGGGTTATCGTGGCATCTTCTATTATGTTTCCTAGATTGGCGTTAATGGCTTTTATTTTTAATCCCGATATTATTTATTCCCTTTGGGTACCATTTACATTAATGTTTATTACCAGCTTATTTTTCTCGTGGTGGATGGTTCGTAATAAAACAGATAAAAAGAAAACCCATGATATTAAAATAGGGAATCCACTAAATATATTAAGTGCGTTAACTTTTGGAGCAATATTTATAGTAATTCTAGTCACAGTTTATTTTGCCAGAATTTATTTAGGAGATAAGGGGCTTTATTTATCAGCCATTGTATCTGGACTAGCAGATACTGATGCTATAACAATAAGCATGTCAAAATTAGCTAATGAAATAATAACCCTTAAAACAGCAGCTTTGGTTATTGTAACAGCAACATTAAGTAATAGTATCATTAAATTGATAATTAGTTTATGGAAAGGAAGTAAAGAATTAAGTAAAAAAGTGAGTTTAGCCTATGTAGCAGTATTATTGGTAGGTGGACTTTACATTTTAATAAATCAATTAAATAGTTAAAACATGAAAAAAATTAAAGTAGCAGTTAATGGATACGGAGTAATCGGTAAAAGAGTGGCACATGCTGTTTCCTTACAAGATGATATGGAATTGGTAGGCGTTTGTGATGTGGTAAATGATTGGCGAATACGAACAGCTGTAGATAAAAAATACCCTGTTTTTGCTTTTAATCCCGAATATAAAAAACAAATGCTCGATGCAGGAATTCCAGTACGAGGAATACTCGATGAATTGATAGTCGAAGCGGATATTATTGTGGATTGTACGCCAAAGAAAATAGCTGCCTCAAACATTGAAAAATATAAGGAAGCAAAGCTAAAATTTATTGTTCACGGTGGTGAAAAACACGAAACAACCGGTCATTCATTTAGTGCTGAAAATAATTATGAAACGGCTTTAAATCTTGATAGTACAAGAGTTGTGTCATGCAACACCACCTCTATTTTACGAACACTTACTCCGCTAAAGGAAGCTGGATTACTAAAAAGAGCTTGTGGAACATTACTACGTAGAGCAACAGACCCATGGGAAAGCCATCTCGGAGGAATAATGAACACAATGGTTCCAGAAAAAGAAATTCCAAGCCACCAAGGACCCGATGCTAAAAGTGTTGACCCTGAATTAGATGTAGTAACTATGGCGGTAAAAGTACCCGAAACGCTTAGTCATTTGCATTATTGGAATGTAACCTTAACCCGTAATTCTAATGAGGAAGAAATATTAAATGAACTCAGAAAATCAAGCCGAATTACATTTATAAATTACAGTGATGGGTTAGTTTCTAATAACACCATTAAAGAAAAATACCTTGATGATGAAAGACCTTGGGGAGATATGTATGAAGTAGCACTTTGGCAGGATATGTTAAAAGTTGAAGGAGATCAGCTTTACTATGCTTATATGGTAGATAATCAGGCAATTGTTATACCCGAAACTATTGATGCCATTAGAGCATTAACAGGAATAGAAAAAAGTGCTGGAAACTCCATTAAAAAGACAAATGAAAGTTTAGGAATTAAATAAACCAATTACATTATGAATGTTTATGAAACCATTGTAAAAAACTTAGGAGATAAAGCTCCCTTCTATCTTGATCACATTTGTGAAAAGATTAAAAAGGAAGGACTGCAAACACCAAGCAAAAATGGTATTGACAACGTGTTTGGTAATAGCAATAGATCTTCACAAGTTCTACGAAGCCTATCTCAATTATATAATCACGGAAACCTTTCCGATACAGGATATTTGAGCATCCTTCCTGTAGATCAAGGTATTGAACATAGTGCTGCATTTTCATTCTATAAAAATCCTGATTATTTTAATCCAGAAAATATAATAAAACTCGCCATCGAATCCGGCTGCAATGGTGTAGCATCTACGTTTGGTGTTTTGGGATTGAATTCCCGAAAATATGCTCATAAAATTCCATTCATCGTTAAGATTAACCACAATGAACTCCTTACCTACCCTAATAAATATGACCAAACACTTTTTGGAAAAGTGAAAAATGCCTGGGATATGGGAGCAGTTGCAGTAGGTGCTACCATCTATTTTGGTTCAAAAGAAAGCAACAAACAGATTAGGGAAATTGCCGAAGCCTTTGAAGAAGCTCATAATTTGGGGATGGTAACCATTTTATGGTGCTATTTACGCAATGAATCGTTCAAAACTGAAAAAACAGACTATCACGCAGCAGCAGATTTAACTGGACAAGCAAATCATTTGGGTGTTACTATACAAGCAGATATCATCAAACAAAAACTGCCAACTAACAATTTCGGCTTTAAAAATATTGGTTTTGGAAAATACAATGATGAAATGTATGAAACATTAACCACTAACCATCCTATTGATTTATGCAGATTGCAGGTAGCCAATTGTTATATGGGTAAAATAGGTTTGATTAATTCTGGTGGCGGATCAAAAGGATCTTCTGATTTATCAGAGGCAATTACCACAGCAGTAATTAACAAAAGGGCTGGAGGTGCCGGTTTGATAATGGGACGAAAAGCCTTCCAAAAACCATTTAATGAAGGGGTTGAATTAATAAATTCAGTACAGCGTGTTTATTTAGAAGATAAAATTAACATAGCCTAAAACAAAATAACGAATGTTTGATACAGAAATAAAAACGCTCAAATCACTTAACACCTACTT
>CAXBPN010000023.1:0-17255 GCA_963977515.1 uncultured Flavobacteriales bacterium | reverse complement strand
AAATAAGTTAGTTTGTTATCTATCATGTAATTATCCCACAACTCTATTGGATGATTATCTTGTTGCCATAATTGCCAATTCGTATTGTTCTCATTCTTCTTTCCTGCTCTTTCAAACATCCAAATCAACTATTCTTTTCTACTTTCTTGTGTGTGGTTTTTGATTTCTTCTTTTAATTTCCGTGATGTATAACTTTTTAAATCCCTTAAAATGTTTTGCATTTCCCTATCTTCTGTCCCTATAATCATATGAACATGACTTGACATAATAACCCAAGCATAAACTATTAATCCTTTTTCTTTTTGACAATACTTTATACTATCTATTAATACCTCACAATATTCTTTTCTGGTAAATAAATCAACCCAGTTTACGATTGTAAATGTTACAAAGTATGGTTTTGTTTGGTCTTTAAATTTGTATGCCCTGCTCATTTCATTACAAATATATACTCTTTTTATTATGGCTCACAAGCGGACGCTTGCGAGAGAAGGTTTTTTTAATATCTCAAGTTATAATTCTTTTTCCTTGAGTACTTTTCTTAATTCCTTGACTTCTATTGAATCATCATGTTTAACAACTTGTATTTTTGGAATACTGTCATCTTTATCTGCTCTACACCATTTATAGATACGCTGAACAGCTACTCCTAATTCATCAGCTAACTCTTTAATATTCTCTCGTTGATAACTCAATCGAACAGCTTGTTCTTTAAACTCTCTTTCATATTTCTAAGTTATTTGTTTTTAGCTAACAAACATCCTTATTTTTTATGTCCGAGTAAATGTAGTAAGTCCACTTTAATGCATTGATCAAATTAAAGACATATTACATACAGTTGTCGTTAACGAAAGACCAAAACCTACCCCTCTCCTCCATCATCAAAGTTGTTAAAATCTCTTTCTCCACCACGTTTTTTCTTTTGGTTAATACGGTAGGTAAAACTTAATCTTACAAAACGAGAACGCCATTGCATTTCGCTTTCAGATGTAAAATATTCACCATAAGAAATAGAACGACGCTTACGGGTATTGAAAATATCTTTTGCATTTAGACTTATAGTTCCATTGCCTTTCAACACATCCATAGATGCTCCAACATCCAACGAATAACGGGCTTTATTTTCTCCTTGTGGCGAATTTTGAGGTGCATTATAATTAAATGACGCTTGAATATTTATTTTCTTTTTTATTGCCCATTTAGAGTTTAATCGAGTTGACCAGGTTAATGCGTCACTATTATAATCTATTCCATTATAATCTCCATCGGTAATTTCTCTATAAAAATTAAAACTTCCTCTTAAATCCCACCATTTAGCTAATTGATATGAACCCGAAAATTCTGTTCCATAAGAGTTGGTAATGCCTATATTTAGAGGCAACCTTCTAGTAATTCCTTCTTCATCAGAAAATGTAATTCGTTCAATAACATTGGTTGTATATCGATAATAAACGCTTGATAAAATTGATCCTTTTTTCCAATATTTAAGATGTCCAAATTCATAAGAATCAGTAAATTCTGGATTTAAATTTGGGTTACCAGTAAACACACTTCTCGAATCGGTATAACTAAAAAATGGCAATAACCACCAATGTCTTGGACGCTGAATTCTTCTACTATAACCCAACTGTAATGAGTTATCTTTATTTAATTCATACGAAAAATGTGTACTCGGAAATAAGTTTAAATAGTCTCTATTGTTTACCTCTTTTGTTGTTTCGAAGTTTGATTTAATTTCAGAATACTCTACCCTCACCCCAAATTGGTAAGAGAATTTTTTCATTTTGTTGCCAAACATTAAATACCCAGCATATATATTTTCGTCATAAATTACTTTATTCTTATAATCATCAATAAACTCCCAAGTACTTATCGTATCATTAAATTCTTCAACGCCATAATCATCAACTACTTCTTTTAGCGTAGTTTTTAACCCAAATTCAATTTTACCATTAAAAATAGGATGAATATAATCGGTTTGAAATAACCAATTTACTGCTCCTTCATCATTATATGCTCGTTGTTCTAAGTTATCTAAAACATCCGATTGATTTTTCTGACTGATAGTAGAACTTTCATTATCAATATTTTCAGATTGCTGCACATCAAAGGTTAACAGTCTATCTTTTTGCTTAAAAGTTTTTCGATAATTAAACGATAAATCATAAGACGAACGATCTTTATCTTCAACCTCTTGTCTGTTTAATGTTTGAGTTTTGATGTCTAATTCATTAAAGTCGTTATAAGTTAGGTTGTTTTCGTTATCTCCATCTCCAACTGTGTATTGTCCAGAAATCGTAAACGAATTATAAGTATTCAAAAAAACTTCTGTACCTAATCTAAAATTATGGTCAAGACTTAATCTATCCATAGTGGTATTGCTAGTATAGCTAAAACTAGTGTCAGGATAAGCAAATTCTTGAATAGAATTGCTTGAGCCAGGAGAATTTCTATAATTAACACCATAACCTGTAAATACATTAAAATTTTTCTTTTTCATTGTTAGGTTAAAGCCTCCTCCATAATTACTTGGATAACCTACATCTATATTTACTACACCGTTTACCCCTTCTCTTCTATCTCGTTTTAAAATAATATTTATAATACCAACTTCTCCTTCTGCATCATAACGTGAGGAAGGATTGGTAATTACCTCAACTTTTTCTATTTGATTTCCTTGTAACTGTTTTAAAGCATCAGCAGTGCTTATTCCAGTTAAACCAGAAGGTTTTCCATTAATTAAAATACGTACATTTTCACTTCCTCTCAAGCTTACATTTCCTTCAACGTCAACAGACACTGAAGGTACATTATCTAATATTTCTGTTGCATTCGCCCCTTGATTGGTAATGTCTTTATCTACATTAAACACTCGCTTATCCAAATCTAATTCCATTAATTTTTTTTCCTCAACCAATTCAAATTCTTCTAGGTTTAACATGGATGGTTTAAGCTGTATTTTTTTTAAATCAACATCTTGATTGTCAACAACAATATTCTTTATTATCTTATCTTCAAAGCTTAAAAAAGAGATTTTAGCATAAAAATTACCCGAAGGTATGTCAACAAAAAATTTTCCATTTGTTTCTGTTGCCGTTCCTTTTACATAACTAGAATCTTTTACATTAAAAAAAGCAACCGCTACATAAGGTAATGCTTCACCTTTATCATCTATTACTTGCCCAAAAAGTTTATAGGTTACTAATGATTCACCTCTTTTATTTGGCTTATTCGGTCGTTGAGCAAACGCCGAAAGTAATATAAAGAAAGAGAAAAATAATGTGCTAAAATATTTCATTAAAAATATGCTGTATAATTATATTAGCTTAAGACTATAAAAAAGCCTAAAGGTTTAATTCGACTTATAAATTAGTTAAAAAAGATAAAGTATCTACTCCATCAGCATAATCCCATAACTGTGGTTGTTGAGCTTCTCCAAAATTTAAAGAAGCTATTGGAGCGGATTTTGAAACAATACACTGAATATTCTCTTTTTGAGAATCGAGGTGATTTTTTAACTCATCAGTATCATCATAATATTCATAATGTAAAACAGCTACTGGAGAAGAAAAACTGGAATCCTCTTTCAATAAAATAAAGTTATTGTCTAACAATTGATTATTGCCCAACAAATAAACTGCCTTGTTATAGTCGTAATTGTTAGCATATTTATTATTATTTACTATGTCTTGATAATCGTCAAAAATTGCTTCAAAAAATTGATTGAAGTTATATCCTTTAGGCACATATAGTTTTGATACATTTCTACAGCCTAAGCCATAATATTGAAAAATATCATTCCCTAATTTCACAATATCTTCCTTTGAATCATTGTTATCTAAAACAGCAACCGAATTTCTATTTTTACGGATAATGTTTGGGTATTTTCCAAAATAAGCTTCAAAATAACGAGCAGTATTGTTGCTTCCTGTAGCAATTACTGCATCAAACTTTTCCAATCGTTCTACAAATTTAATTCGAGTAGTTAAATCAGGCTCAATATCTATTAAAATTTCTACAATTTTTCTTAATAAAGTGTTGTCTTCTGATGATGTTTTTGCAATTATATTGTGTCCTGAAATAAGAACACTTAAAAAATCATGAAACCCAACCAAAGGAATATTTCCAGCCATTATCACTCCTATATTTTTAGGTGTTGATTCTTTTATTTTATAATTAGAAACCCATTTTTCTAAATTTTCTTTGTTCAGCATTTCTGCAATAGCATCAATTGCATCTAGCACAAAAATCTCTGTAAACCAACCATTAAATGCTTTTTGTCTTTTAATTAAAAACTCAAAATCATCATAATATTTCTTATTGAAGGATGTTAACGATTCTTCAACCTTACCATTTTTAAATTGCTTTAAAAAAGTTCCTAATTCTATAAAGGCTTTTATTCTTTTTTCTAAACTCATTTCGTACATTTGTGTGCAAATTTACAAACATTAAAATAGAAAACGATGGCAATTATAATAACAGACGAATGTATTAATTGTGGGGCATGTGAGCCAGAATGTCCAAACAATGCAATTTACGAAGGTGGAGACGAATGGAGAGTTAGCGATGGAACTTCTGTAAGTGGAGAATTTAAATTAATGGATGGTTCGGCAGTTGATGCTGATACAACTCAAGAGCCTGTTAGCATGGATTTTTATTACATTGTACCTGATAAGTGTACAGAGTGTAAAGGTTTCCATGATGAACCCCAATGTGCTGCTGTTTGTCCTGTTGATTGTTGTGTGGATGATGAAGATGTGAGAGAAAGTGACGATGAATTATTGGCTAAAAAAGATAAATTACACTTATAATAAATAAGTGGTACAATATTAGATTGAAAAAACCGTGTAATATTTTGCACGGTTTTTTATTTTTATACCCTATGCTTAGAAAAAGCCTTTTTGTTTTATTGTTAATTTCAAACCTATTTGTTTTTGGTCAAACCAAAACATTGGCTGAATATGAAAAAGAACTAAACACTTTAAGTTTAGACATTGTAAATAATGATAGTGATGAAAGTAAACTAAAATCCAATGAAAAATTTAAAGCCTTATTATTAAAAGCAATAGAAACTGAAGGTTCTTTTGAATATAACTTTAAAGGGATACAAGCCATAAGTATTTTAAAGTCAAATGAAGTGATTAAAATTTACAACTGGACTTTACCTCGAAAAGATTTAACTTATGAGTTTTTTGCTTTTGTTCAAGTTAAACTCGGAAAGGATAAATTTAAAGTAACCGAACTTTTTGACAAATCTGCATCATTAGAAAAACCAGAATATAAAACGCTTAGTAACAAAAATTGGTACGGTGCTTTATACCACAAAATTATTTTTGATAAAAAATTAGGCAAAAACACTTATACATTATTGGGTTGGAACGGCGGAACAAACCTTACCAACCAAAAGGTAATTGAGGTAATGACTGTTTCTAACAGTGGTGCTATTCGTTTTGGTTCATCTATTCTTAAAGTAGGTAAAAAAGCTCAAAAAAGAGTTGTTTTTCATTATGCTGAAAGTGCTGTAATGTCATTAAAATATAATCCTACCGAGAAAGTAATTGTATTTGATTTTTTGGCTCCACCTAACTCAAATTTAAATGATGTTTTCGAATATTATGGTCCTAGCTTAGATCGATTCGATTCATTTAAAATTGAAAATGGTAAATGGGAATTTACACCCAATTACGATGCAAAACTTAATCGTAACTTAAAGGATGATATTTGGAACGATCCTAAAAAATAAATGAATAAAAAATAGCAAATATTCTTTAATCAAATATTCATCGTTGATTTACAATACATTATATTTGAAAACTCGTTCTGTGAATCGCTACTTTTCATACACATATCGTTATATCTTCCCTAACTCTTCTTTAATAAAATCAACCAATTCTTTTACATAAGCTTGGGTAAAATTAAACTCAATACCAGCAGCTTTGTATATTTCGCCTATCGATTTAGTGTAACCTAATTTTAAAGCTTCAATGTATTGGTCAATTGCTTTGGTTGGGTTTTGTTTGTAGTTACGCCAAACTGCAATAGCACCTAATTGTGCCATTCCATATTCGATGTAATAAAAAGGTACTTCGTATAAATGCAATTGTTTTTGCCATAAGGCAGCTAAAGCATTTTCATTACCCGACCAATCAACCACATTGCTACCAAATTCTTTCATTATGTTTTGCCATGTTGCATAACGCTCCTCAACTGTATGCGTTGGGTTTTCATAAACCCAATGCTGAAATTTATCGATAGCAGCAACCCAAGGCAAGGTTTCTAACGCTTTTTCTAATTGTTCTTTTTTTGCTCTTTTTAATTCTTCTGGATTGGTATAAAACTCATCCCAATAATCCATGGTTAACAATTCCATACTCATCGATGCCAATTCGGCAACTTCTGATGGAGCATCTTTAAATCCTGTTAATTCTAAATCGCGTGACAAGAACGAATGAACTGCGTGCCCACCTTCATGAACCATAGTTACCAAATCGCGTTGCGAACCAACTGAATTCATGTAAATAAATGGTACTCCAATTTCATGTAACGGATAATTAAATCCGCCTGGTGCTTTTCCTTTTTTAGAATCTAAATCCACATATTTCATTTGCTTCATTATCTCCAAACAATCGCCAAAAAATGGACGAATTTTATAAAAACATTGAATTGATTTGTCTATTAACTCTTCTCCTCCTTCAAAAGGTTTTAATGGTGCTTTTCCTGTTGGATCAACTGCTGTATCCCAAGGTTTAAGGGTATTAACTTCCAATAATTGTTTTTTCTCTTGGTCAAACATATTGGTAACTGGTACTACTTCTTTTGCTATTGCATTGTGAAAATCAAAACAATCTTGAGGTTTATAATCAAACCTGCCCATTGCTGCAAACATATAATCTCTGTAATTAGCAAATCCTGCGTTTTGAGCTACTTTATTTCTCAACTGAATTAATTCCGTGTATAAGGTATTTAATTGTTCCTCATCTTCTAATCTTCTTTTGTTCGATAGATTAAATACCTCTTCACGAATGGCTCTATCAATATTTTTAAGATAATTAGACGCTTGTTGCAGCGTTAATTCTTTACCATCATAATTAATAGTCATTTTAGCCGAAATAGCTCCATATTTCTGAGCATTAGCTTGCAGCTTCGTATTTAAAGGAATATTTTCTTCTCTAAATATTTCAATTTGCTTTTTTATTCCTCTAATGTAAATGTGATATTTCTCTTTATTTAGCTCATCTACGTAAGGTGAATTCACCAATTTTAGATTAAAGTCATTATCATAAGGAGCAACTTTAGGTTCTACCTCTGTAATAAAAAAGTTAAAGCTTTCGGCTAATTTTTCATCTGTTGTATCAATATTCATTTTGATATAACGCCAAGCCATATCTTCTTCCAAAATAGCTTCTAACTCACTTCTATCTCTTAACCACTTTTCTAATTCAGTAACATTGTTAATGGTTCTTGTTTTTAAATCTTCAAAGTAAGATGCTATTTTCTCCCATGAATCGATAACTAAGTTATCTGGTAAAAAATTTCTTTTTTCTTTAGTCGGTATTGTTATTTGTGCTGCTTCCATATTTTATTTTTACTCAAAAAAAATCCCGACCTAAAGTCGGGATTAAATTATAATCGTTTTAATTATCCTTTTTTAACTCCACCTGCTTTTTTAGGTGCTGCTTTTGCCGATGCAGTTTTAGCTGTAGTTGTTTTTTTCGCTACTGCTTTCTTTGCTGGAGCTTTTTTAGCATCCTTTTTCTCTGCTTTTTTCTCTTCTTCTTTTTCTTCTGGTTTTAATAAATCAGCTTTCACCAATAAATTAAACCATTGGAACAATTTTTTTAGGTCTGAATTATAAACTCTTTCTTCATCAAAGTCAATAATTTTACCCAAATAAGCTCTCAACTCTTCTGGTTTAGCCTTATGGTCTATTGCTTCTTTTCCTTTTGTAGATTCGAACACTTTCGTGTAAACTTCCGACAAAGGCATATCTTCTTTCATTGTATAAATACTAATATCTTCTAAAGCACTAACTTTATCTGACGCATATACTGGTAATCTTTTACCTTCACCAACCGACTCTACAATTAAACCATTTTTTGTTTGCGAAACTACACTATATAATCCCGGCTTACCTGTAATTGAAATAATAGACTTTAAATTCATATCTTATTTTTAGGATAACAAATGTAATAAAATAGGTTTGATATAATCACTTTTTTTAATCGCTTAATTTATCCAACCATACGCCTTCGGTATAGCATCAACAATATCTGAAGCTAGCATTCCAAATTCAGTTAAATTTTCTTTAGCCACATCACCAGCTAGTCCGTGCAAATAAACGCCTAAAATTGCTGCTTCTGTAGGCGAATATCGTTGTGCGATTAAACTTGTAATGACACCTGTAAGCACATCACCACTTCCTGCTGTTGCCATACCTGCATTCCCTGTAGAGTTAAAATAAACAACGCCATTAGGCAAAGCTATTGCTGTATTTGCTCCTTTTAACACTACAATAATTTGATGTTTAATTGCAAATTGGCGTTGCAACTCTAATCGTTCTTCATCATTTTCCCATTTCCCCACCAATCGTTCAAATTCTTTTGGATGAGGCGTTAAAATACTTTCTTGAGGTAAAAAAGCTAGCCAAGTTTTATTTTCTGACAAGATATTTAAAGCATCGGCATCTATCACCAAAGGAAAATTCGTATTTTGAATTAATAGTTTAAAAGCATTTTGGGTTTGTTTTTCCATTCCCAAACCTGGTCCAATACCAATAGCATTATAAGTAGCTAATTCTGGAACATCTGCGATAAAATCATTTTCACCACTAATACTACACATTGCTTCTGGCAATGAGGTTTGCATTGTTTCTAGTCCTTTTGCGGGGATATGAACAGTAAGTAAACCAACTCCAGCTCTTAAACAAGCTTTCGCTGAAAGAATAGCTGCGCCCATTTTTCCTTTGCTGCCAGCAATCAACAACGCATAACCAAAAGTTCCTTTATGAGAAAACTTAGCTCTTGGCTTTAGTATTGTTTTAATATCAGAAATAGTAGTGACATAATTAGTTGTATGAAGTCCTTCAATAAAACCTTGATGCAATCCTATTGGTAAAACTATCCATTCACCCACAAAGAAATAATTTTGAGGGAACAACATGGCTAATTTCGGTTGCTGAAAAGTTAAGGTTGTTTTAGCTTTAACAATGTTATCAAAATTGTTTTCACGATTATCCTCAGCAAATAAGCCCGAAGGTAAATCAATTGCAACTATTTCTTTTTTATTGATTTGATGAACTATTTCAGCAATAAACCCATCAATTGAGCGAGTTAAACCCGAACCAAAAATTGCATCAACCACAACTACATTTGGACGTAAAACAAATCTATATTTGTCCTGATTTAAGTAGTTAACCTCAACGTTTTCTAATCGCTCTAAATTGGTTTTAAAATCTGGAGAATAGTTGTCAGAAAACTCAACAATATAAACAGTTAATTTATAATTCGCTTGTTTTAATAACCGAGCGATTACTAAACCATCTCCTCCATTATTACCAACGCCACAAAAGATAGCAAACTCTGTTTCTGCACTATAATTTTTAATAACCCAATCGAAACATTTTGTAGCCGCTCGCTCCATTAAATCAATTGAGTTAAATGGCTCGTTTGCTATGGTATAAGCATCAGCTTCTCGGGTTTGTTGGGCTGTTAAAATTTTCATAAACACAATTTAATCACATAACTAATTACAACTATTCCCATATTAAAAATAAATAGATACATCAACCACCTTGCTCCGTTTTTAAACTTAAAAACGATATGGAGTATTAAAAAAAGAAACATAAAAAGCATTGGAAGTAACGCAGGATAGTAATAAAAACTATCAGCAAAATTACCTTTAATTAGTGCTAAAAATGAACGTTGCATACCACACCCCATACAATCAATATCAAAATACTTTTTGTACGGACAGTCCAATAAGTTATTTTCTAACCAACTAATAAACCCCATTAGTTTGCTTCAAATTCTAAAACGTCTTTTTCAATTTTTGAATTGCCTTCCATTTCTCGATATCTTCTTCGAGCATCTACCCCATAAATACTATCTTGAAAATCGAACAATAAACGTTTGTACAAGTTTTTTGCTCTTTCTTTCTGATTTAGAATATTGTCGAACATCAACGCCAAATTATAAATTGCATCATCAGCTAAAATATCATAACTATAATTATCTACTATTTCTTCTAAGTTCTTTACTGCCTCTTCGTAGTTTTTTAATTGATAATTAATTTGATATTTTTTAAATAAAATATCATCATTAATGGTATGTATTGGAAAAGTAGCTTTTAATGAATCTAATAAATTCATTGCCTCTTTATACTTGTTTTGGTAAGCTAATAAATCTGCCTTAGCATAAATTAACAATGGGGCTTGAGTTGTATCAATTCCAATATTATCAGTAATTAAAATAGACAACTGCATTGCATCATTTGAAATTAATTTTGAGGTTGAAGCTTTTAACACATTTAACTGTGCTTTAGCCCAAGCAAAATCACCGGTATAAAATGATATTTTAGCATTTTTAAATTTTGCTCTTTCACCAAGTGCATCATATTTATATGCTTTTTCTACTTGTGAATAATACAATGATGCTTCCCAAATTTCTCCTGTAAACAAATAAATATCTGCCAATTCAATCTTTGCTTCTGTAGCATCATGAGCCTTTATTCCTGGGATTTTAATTATTTCTTGTAATAAACTTATTGCTTTATCGGTTTGATGTAAATAAAAAGCTTGTAAATGAGCTAAACCCATTAATAATTTAGAGGTTGCTGCCGTTTTTCCTAATTCACTTATTGTGGAAAGATAATTACGCTCTAGTCCCAATAAATCTTCTTGCGTGTATTGTTGTGTATTAATTATTTTATGATTGTAAACATTTACTAACTCCATTTTAGCTGAGATGTAATTATAATTATCAGCTCCTTTCCCAATTACATATTGATAGCAATTTATTGCCGTTTCATAATCATCGTTAGAAGCACTCAATTGAGCCAATGCTATCAATCTATCTCCTTGCTCTTTAAAACGTTTATCTAGCGCCTTAGCTTGTATCATTGCTCCTTTATAATTTTCTTCTTGAATGTAAACCCATATCAACATTTCTGAAAAAACACGCTTATCAGGATAACGCTGAATGCTTTTAAGCAAAGTTGTTTTTAGCATGCTTTTTTTTGCTCCATCATCATCAGGATATAAGACTGTTTGCAACGCATTTTGAACACTTTGTATATACGATTCTTGGTAAGCCAAAATAGCTATATACTCATCAATCATCGCTTTTGTATCTCCTTTAAGGTTGTACAACTGTGCCAACTCAAAATTAAAGGGATAACTTCCTTTTAGCAATTTACGACCATGCAAGTAAGTGGCTAAAGCAGCATCTAACTTTTGATACCGCATAAAAGCCATTGCTAATTCGTTTATAATTTGCTGATTAGGAATTAATTGTTTTATCGCTTTATCAATGGTTTGCTTTGCATCTCCATCTTTACCAGAAACCTTATATAAATTAGCTAAATCGGCATTATAACTTGGATCGAAGGGATTATTCTTTATTTGTTTTTTTATCAATTTCTCTCCATTTCTATATTCCTCAAGCTCAATAAAACAATTTAATAATTTTGAGTAATAAAGTTGATTAGGAGTTTTGTTAAATAATTTTTGATAATAAACAACAGCCTTACTGTATTCTTTTTTTGAATAATATTCACTCGCTATTTCTTGATCGGTAGTTTCTTGGGCATTAACAAAAAGTGGAGCTGTAAAAAACAACACAACCAAACTTAATATTAACACCTTTACATTCATTTTTTATTGATTTAATTCTTTCTCTTCTTTAAGGTAAGTAATTAAAGAATCTATTTTAGCATCTTCTTTTTGAATAAAACTAACTACCCTTTTAGCTTCTTTATAAGATTCGCTAATTTTTTGGTTTAAATTAAGGATTATACTTTTTTCTTGTTCGTAATAAGTGTTAAAACTTTCATCGGTCAATAAACCGTTATTTAGGTCTTGCTTTAACTTATTTAATTGCTGTGTTGAAATTGTCAATTCATTTGTAAAGCTTTTATAATTATCTTCTACAAAAAAGATTTTGTTTCTTTCCTCATAAACCTCAGCAATAATACTTGCCGTTTCCACATTTATTGTATCAGCATGTTCGTGAATCAATTTTAAATTGCTTTTAATTATTCTAGATTCACCAAGCACAACTGAAGTATCTAATAATGACACTGTATCATTTAAGTTTTGTAATTCCATTAACAATTCATCTAACTGCATATTTTGAGCTGTGTTTCGTTGTTTACACGAGCCAATAATTAAAATCAGTATTAATGGAATTACATATTTCATTCAGTTGTTTTAGTATGAGAATTTCTAAAAATAGATAATTTTAATTACACACCCCTTACCCCTCTTATCCCGATAGCTATCGGGAGGGGAAGCTAAATGTTAATTTTTAGAAACTTCCTTAATCATATCAAAACCTGTATAAGGAATTAATGCCTTTGGAATCTTAATTCCATCTGGTGTTTGATTATTTTCTAATAAAGATGCTAAAATTCGAGGTAAAGCCAAAGCACTTCCATTTAAAGTATGTACTAATTGTGTTTTACCTTCATTATCTTTAAATCTACATTTTAAACGATTTGCTTGGAAAGTTTCAAAATTTGAAATTGAACTTACTTCCAACCATTTTTCTTGTGCTGCAGAATAAACCTCCATATCAAAAGTTAAAGCAGCTGTAAAACCTAAATCTCCACCGCAAAGCTTTGCAACTCTATATGGCAACTCTAATTTAGTCAATAATTCTTTAACATGATTTACCATTAAATCTAACGTTTCGTATGATTTATCAGGATGTTGAATTTGTACAATTTCTACTTTATCAAATTGATGCAAACGATTTAAACCTCTTACATCTTTACCATAAGAACCTGCTTCACGTCTAAAACATGGAGTATATCCTACATTTTTTATTGGTAAATCGCTTTCTTTCAGCATTACATCTCTGTACAAATTTGTAATGGGAACCTCAGCAGTTGGTATCATATACAAATCATCAACTTGCATGTAGTACATCTGACCTTCTTTATCAGGCAGCTGCCCAGTCCCATATCCAGAAGCTTCATTTATCATTAATGGAGGGATTATTTCTTGATATCCATTTTCAACTGCTTGATCTAAAAAGAAACTAATTAAAGCTCTTTGCAATCTTGCACCTTTCCCTTTATAAACTGGAAATCCTGCTCCAGTAATTTTCACCCCTAATTCGAAATCAATTAAATCATATTGTTTTGCCAACTCCCAATGTGGAACAGCTTTTTCATGTAATAAAGGAACTTCTCCTTCATTAAATATGATTTCATTATCTGCATCAGATTTTCCAGCTGGTACAATTGCATTTGGGACGTTTGGTACTTGATACAACAATTGTAACAGCTCCTCTCCTATTGTACTTTGCTCTTCTTTTAATATATTAGATTTATCTTTTAATTCGGTTGTTTTCGCTTTAAGCTCATTCGCTTCTGCTGCTTTCCCTGTTTTAAATAATTCTCCAATTTGTTTTGCCAATTGATTACTTTCTGCTAAAAATGCATCAAGTTCATGTTGCGTTTTTTTTCTTCTATCATCCAACACTAAAATTTGATCTACAATTTTAGTAGCATCAAAATTTCTCACTTTTAATCGCTCAATAATAAGCTCTTTATTTTCTCTAATATAATTGGTTTGTAACATCTTAATTTATCTCTTTAATATAAAACAAAATTAGTAAAAGTCACTCTGTTATAAACAAAAAAACTCCTGCATCTATAGTTTATAGATACAGGAGTTTCAACAATTTTGTATATAAACTAAGCTTCAGTAAATGGTTCTACCGAAACAAAGGATTTATTGTCTCTCTTTTTTCTGAAAGATACAACTCCATCAACTAATGCGTATAATGTATGGTCTTTACCAACACCAACATTTACACCTGGATTGTGCTTAGTACCTCTTTGGCGAACAATAATATTACCAGCGATTGCTGCTTGACCACCAAATATTTTAACGCCTAAACGTTTACTGTGTGATTCTCTACCATTTTTCGAACTACCTGCTCCTTTCTTATGTGCCATTTTTATAAGTTTTGAAGTTTGAAAATTTAAAAATTAAAAGTCTTTATTAAAACCTTGAACATTAAACCTTAAACCTGTTTGTTAATCTTCTTTTTTAGTTTCTTTTTTTGGTGCAACTTTTTTAGCAACTGGCTTTTTTGCTGGAGCTTTTTTCTCCACAGCTTCTGCTTTTGGTGCATCCTTTACTTCTGCTTTAGGTGCAGCTTTTTTAGCGGCTCCTTTTTCAGAAATACCTTCAATTTGGATTTTAGTAAAAGCCTGACGGTGTCCATTTTTTACTTGATATCCTTTTCTTCTTTTCTTTTTAAAGATGGTAATTTTATCACCTTTAAGGTGTTCTAGGATCTTTGCAGATACACTAGCACCTGTTACAGCTGGGGCGCCAACATTAACTTTTCCTGAATTATCAATTAAAAGAACGTTATCAAAAGATACTTTCGCACCTTCTTTTCCTTCTAATCGATGTACAAAAAGTTGTTGATCTTTCTCTACTTTAAACTGTTGCCCTGCTATTTCAACGATTGCATACATGTATATTAATTTAAATTTTTAACGGGTGCAAACTTACAATTTTTTTTATAAGATTACAATCTTGTTATACTATTTGTTTTAAAAAGTAAAGCTCATACCAAAACTAGGTAGTATTGGTAATTGATAAACTTTTTGATCTGTAACTCTATCTAGGTAAAAGATATTTTCTCTATTATATACATTGGTAACACTTCCTGATAATTCAAGTTCTGTATTTTTACCCAAAACAAACTTTCTTTTTAGCGTTAAATCTAAACGATGATAATAAGGCAATCTTCCTTTGTTTAACTCTGCATAAGCAATTTCTAACTCTCCATTAGATGATGTTGGATCTTGGCTAATTGAATTAAAATCTAGCCCTTCATAAAACGCTTGTGTTTGAGTAAATGGAAAGCCTGAACCAAAGTTCCAACGAGCATCAAATTCCCAGTTGAAATCTTTTCCGAAAACATACCCAACAACAACATTTACATTGTGTCTTCTATCAAATACTGGTGCATATTCTTGCACTCCATCCCAACGGGTAACTTTAGACAATGAGTAAATAGTCCAAATATTTAATCGGGTAGAAGAATATTTTAAGCTAAAATCAAGCCCATAAGCATCACCTGTTTCAATGATAAAATCTTTTTTCAATACATCAGGTTCATCAGCAAAATCTGAATTATCAGGATAAACTTTGTTTCTGTTGGTATTTGTTAGTTGGGTAAATTTCTTGTAATAACCTTCGGTATTTAATGTTATTGATTTTGTTAAGTCAAACTCAAAACCAACAATTGCATGTCTGGCTTTTTGTAATTTAGAAGTAACTTCTGAAGTACTGCCATCTTGATCTGTAAAATCAGATTGTAAATTATCTGGACCTGATAAAAAGCCATAAAATAAGTTAACAATATCTCTATCTGAATTTGCACTTATCAAGTTTTGAGAATAGAACCCTCCAGCCGCTTTAATTCTCCACCAATCAGTAATATTATATTTCATACCCAATCTTGGTTCAGGAGAAAATTCAGATAATGAAGCATAGTATTGAGTTCTTATACTTGGCTCTAACACTAATTTTCCGATATTCCATTTAAACAACATAAAACCACTTATTTCAGTTGTGTTTTGTTTTTGTTGAATAATTAAATCAACAGAATTAACAAATTCATAATTGGTGCTCATTCCCAATACTTCAAATCCATATTTAAACTCGTTATCTCCAGAAAAAGTAGTAAAATCCATACCGGCATTAAAACCTCCAACTTCACTTGTTCTTGGTTTTCCATCAGCCTCTATCATGTCAATTTTATATTTTGAGTAAGCAAAAACTCCTTCAATTAATGTTTTTGATGATCCTGGAATTAGAACAAAGTTAGAGCCTCCTCCATAAGAGTCCCATTGAATTTTAGAAGCATCAGAAAAATTAACACGGTCTTTAAAATTAAATCCAAAGAAGTTTACTTTACTTCCATTTTCACCATTCAACGATATTTTACTATAGATATCTGTAAATCCATAAGGTAAACCTGCTGTATCAATTCCTCTCGCATTTTCAGAATCTAAGCCCTCAAAATAAGATTTGTACATTTTTGAAGATTGTTCTAAATAAGAATGTTTTGCTGAAATGACAAAAGAACTACTTCCTCCACCAACTTCTTTTGCTTTTTTTATAGGTCCTTCCAACATTAATTTACCACCAAATGTACTGGCTGACAACTTACCACTTAATCGTTTTTTATTTCCATCTCTTGTTGTGATGTCCATAATCGAAGATACTCTCCCTCCATATTCAGCATTAAAACCACCTGTATAAACATCTGCATTACGCATTAAATCTGTATCAAACACTGAAAATAAACCAATAGAGTGAAAAGGATTATAAATAATCATTCCATCTAGCAATACTTTATTTTGAATTGGCGAACCTCCTCTTATATACAATTGACCACCTTGGTCACCTGTAAAAGTAACCCCTGGTAAAACTTGGATATATTGAGCTAAATCTGGATCGCCTCCAATTGATGGCATAGACTGTATTTCTTTAGGAGTAACTTTATTTACAGACATTTTAACATCAGTTTTTGATTCTTGCTTTTCAGCAGACATATTAAATGTTTCCATCTGAATCATTCCCTCCTTAATAAAGAGTTTTTGATTGAGCACCTCATTACCTTTTATAACTATTGAAACTGTTGCCGTATCGTAACCTAAAGAGGTTACCATTAAAGTATAGTTTCCTGCTGGTATTTTAGTAATGGAGTAAAATCCATTTACATCTGTTGCTGCACCAATTGTTGTTCCTTTTAAAAATACATTGGTAAATATTACTGGTTCTCCTGATTTTTCATCATAAACAAATCCTCTTACTGTCCCTTGAGAAAACGCATTTACTGTTAAAAATAATCCAACAATAACAACTAAAACTTTATTCAATTTCATCATTACTTTTTTATAAGGTTTCAAAAGTAGCCAAATGAATGGATATATTATTACCGTTTATCAATTTATCCAGGGCAAACGCATCTAAATTATCATAACCTTCCGTAAATATTCATTAT
>CAXBPN010000022.1:0-17354 GCA_963977515.1 uncultured Flavobacteriales bacterium | reverse complement strand
TTTTAACGTATAGTGGAGAATGAGAACTTAATACTTGATCTAAAAAACGTTTTAAATTTTGTCTAAAATTTGAATAGGTTGTAATTTCCATTGTTGGATAATTTAATTAATCAAAGCTACTTAAAAAAAACTACAATTGTACAAGAAGTAGTACAATTATTTTAGATGGTTAATTAATTTAACAGTTGCTTTAGCTCTGTGGCTTATTTTATTTTTTAAATCTAAATCCATTTCAGAGAAAGTAAGTTCGTAACCACTTGGTTTAAAAATAGGATCGTAACCAAAACCATCAGAACCACTTTTTTCAGTTGTCATTTTACCTTTTGCTACCCCTTCAAAACAAGTTGATTTACCATCAATAATTAAGGCGATAACGGTTTTAAATTGAGCTTTTCGATTAGATATTCCTTGCAGCTTTTCCAAGACCTTATTCATATTGTCTTCAGCATTTTTTTGTTCTCCGGTATAGCGTGCAGAATAAATACCTGGTTCTCCGTTTAATGCTTCAATTTCCAATCCTGTATCATCAGCAAAACAATTGTAACCATATTTATCAAAGACATATTCCGCCTTTTGTAAAGCATTTCCTGCTATCGTATCAGCAGTTTCAGGAATTTCTTCAAAACAGCCTATATCTTCTAAACTCAATATTTCTAGCGAATTATTGAGTAATAGTTTTATTTCTTTAATTTTATTTTTGTTATTTGTAGCAAATACTAGTTTCATAGTTAGAAATAATAAGATTATAATCTACGAAATTAGTTAGAAAAGTGATTCATATCACCTAAAAAATAGAATCTTTAATTATGCTTCCAGAGTTAGGCTTATTTGATTTTTGTTTGGCATTTCTTTACCTCTGTTTGATTTATTTCGGTGCTTTTTTGTATAAGAATAAAAAGATTGAAACTCACCCTGAATACAAATATTTTATTTTAGGATTAACAACTAAGATTATTGGAGGTGTTGGATTTGCAGTTTTTTCAATATATTATTACAAAGGAGGAGACACCTTTGTTTTTTTCAATGCTGCTGAAGGATTAAGACAAACCATATTCTCTGATTTTAATGCTGCCATTGATGTTTTTCTATTGGATGCAAAAAACTTTAATCCAGCTATTCACACTTTTTCACCAAGATATAATTATATTTTAAAGTCAACAGATGTGTTGAGTATGGTTAAAATTACATCCATTATTAATTTATTAACCTTTGGTTCTTATTTAAGTTCATCTATTTTATTTGCTTTTTTTTCTTTTTTAGGATTATGGTTTGCCTATAGTAATTTTTGTAAATTATACCCTTTAACAACAAAATACTTAATCATTCCTTTTTTCTTAATTCCATCTGCAATATTGTGGAGTTCTGGTATTTTAAAAGATACGGTAACTATTGGTGCAATTGGATGGATATTGTATGCTTTTTCTAATCTTTTTATTTTTAAAAGAAAATTAGGATTTAGTGTTTTTGTAATTATAATTGGCTCTCTTTTGTTGTTAGCTCTAAAGCCTTATATCCTATATGTTTTATTACCCTGTTTATTTATTTGGGTGCAATCAAATCTTAAACATTTAGTTAAAGGCTCTTTTGTTCGAATGTTGTTAAAACCATTACTAATATTGGTTTTGGGTATCTCAGGGTATTTTTTAACCCAAGAGTTTTCAGCAAGTGCGGGAAAATATAACTTAGAGAACATCGAAAGTGCTTTACAAGGGTTTCAGTCATGGCATGAATATTTAGCAGAGAATAGAGATCAGTCAGGTTATACCTTGGGAGAGATGGAATTAACGCCATTTGGTATTTTAAAGAAAGCTCCAGCGGCTTTAAATGTTACTTTTTTTAGGCCTTATTTATGGGAGGTGAGAAACTTACCCACCTTTTTAGGTGCACTTGAAGGGTTGGTTTTATTTGCCTATTTTTTATATTTAACTTTTAAATTGAGGGTTAGCTTTTTTAAGTTATTAGTGTCAAATAAAGAGGCATTGTTTTTGATAATTTTTGCATTGGTTTTTGGAGTAGTGGTTGGTGTGAGCTCATATAATTTTGGAGCACTTTCAAGGTATAAAATACCTGCACAATTGTTCTTTTTACTGGCATTAATAATTGTGCAGTATGAAGGTAAGAAAGCAATCAGGTTTAAAGGGACTTAAAAATAGCTAAGTATTTTTCTTTATTTGCTTCAATAGAGTATTTATCCACAATAGTTTTTCTGGCATTTTGGCCTAATTTTTTTCTTAATTCGGCATCGTTAAGTAGTGTTTCTAGTCTAATATCCCATTCTTGATAATCATCAGGATTAATTAAATAACCATTTTGTTCATTTTCAATGATTCTAAAGTTTGCACCAAGTGCCGTAGCTATTGTAGGGATTCCTAAAGCCATGTATTGAATCGCTTTAAGACCACTTTTGCCATAAACCCATTCTTCATCTGGTAATGGATAAAGTCCAATGTCAAATTTTTGTAACGTATTAATTTCAATAGATTCATCCCATTCAAGGGCTTCAATGTTTACTCCTTTAATTCTAAATGAACTATCACCCATAACAATTAATTTGAAGTCATATTTTAAAGCTAATTTTTTAAAAACATCGCTAAGTAAATAAAGATATTTAGAAGTGCTATGACTCCCACTCCACCCCAACACTAATTGATGGTCATTTTTATAATTATTAATTGGCAAATATCTTTTTTCAGTATCAACAGTACTTGAAATGTCTGTTGTGTTTTGGTTAAACTGCTTTACAAAAGCATCTAACTTAGGAGTACAAGTAATTACATGGTCAGCTTTTTTTATTAGATAAATCATTTTCCTTTTTCCTTTTAAATTTTGCCAAAATTTATTCGCATCACTTGAATGACCTAAAAAGACCATATCGTCAATGTCGTAAACTATTTTTTTTGCTAGCAAACAAGCTATTCTCTCAAAAAAAGGAGTTCCTATTGGAGTTACCCATAAATGGATAAAAACGATGTCATACTTTTTTAAACGAAATAAAATAGCAGTACGATTAATGTATCCTAAAATGGTGTAAATCAGTTTTTTAATAAAATGACCCGGTTGATAAAGAATATTCCACAGTTTTTCTGAAACAAAAGAATTTGTTGTGATTTCATATCCAGATTCTTTAAAAACAGAAAAGTACTGTTCGTATTTAAGTCGTTGACTTGGAGCTTTGTTCTCGGGGTAAGGGGAAAGGAATAATATCTTTTTTTTAGGCATTATTTTAATAACTGTTTGTAAACGGTAAGATACAAATTCCCACCATTTTCTAAATCATAAAATTGCTTTGAATTTTCTCTTATTTCTTTAGGTTCATATAAAATCGAGTTATTTAATTGTTTAATCGTCTTAGTAAAAGCTTGTTCAGTTAATTTATCAATACAAAACCCTGCATTTGCTTTTTTCATAATCAATTCAACATCACCAACATTATTGTTGCAAATTAATGGAATACCCATCGCCATCAATTCTCCCATTTTTGTAGGAGAACTTGATTTTTTAGAATAGGCAGGTTTTATAAAGAAGATACTAAAATTACTAGCGTGAGCATAAGTTGGTATTTCTTGTCGCTGTGCAAATTTGATAATAAAATCAGTGGATGCTAAATTGTATTTTTTAGCATTATTTAAAATAAAATCTTTGCTATCTGGTGTTAAAAATAGAAATTTAGCTTGTGGATTCTCTTGTTTTAATAGACTAAAAAAATGGAGCATTTCATCTAACAGATACCATGTGCCAATGGAACCAATATATGAAAGCACAAACTCATTATTAGATAATTCCAAGTTTTGTTTGGCAAGTTCTCTTTTTTCATCTGTGACTAATTCAAATAAATGATAATCAGCAGCACAAGGTATTACACTGATTTTCTCGGGTGTTAAATTGGGAATATTCCAAGTTAACATTTCTTGTTTTCCATTTTGGGTTAACGAAATTACTTTGTCAGCATATTGAATAAATAATTTTTCTTTTTGTTTAAAATAAGTATAAACCCATTTAAATAAAGGATTTTTTAAGTCCCATAAATTACCGTCAACACGTTCGTCTGCCCAAAAACCACGCATATCAAAAATAAATTTAACCCCATATTTTTGTTTAAATGCTAAACCTATTAATGATGTAATATAGCTGCGACAGTGGATAAGTTGAAATTCCTTTTGCTGATGAAGTTGTTTTACTTTTCTGTTTAGTTTAATAATATCTATAATTGTAGAAATTACAGGGGGCTTTTTCGTGTAAAATATGGGTTGCCAATTAATGTTATTCTCATTACATATTTTTTCAATAATGGTTTTGTTTTGTTGGTAACGCTCTTTTTTTTCACACGATACCAATGTAAATTGATATCCATTTTTAGTTAAATGGATAAGATAGGGCAAAACTTGACTTTGACCTAAAGGGTCTGTCATGCCATCGTAAGAAAGATATAGAACTTGGCTCATTCTTTATGTTATCTTTTTAGTTAAAAAATCCTCTAAGGGGTAAACCATTACCCCTTTTTCCATAGGATAGGGCATTTTAACATTGGCAATAATATAAGCCTCATTTGGTTGTATATCTTCCAATGCATTCCAAAACCCTGTTGTTACTTTTGGGGTAGATGATGCTTTTATTTCTATAGCTATTGTTTTTGTATTTTTTGTTAAAATTAAATCTATTTCAACTCCTTTAGCTGTTCTGTAAAAGAAAAAATCCCAACTGCTATATTTTGCAATAATATTTTCTATAACGGTTACTTCCCACGAAGACCCATATACTGGATGAGCATATAAATCATTAAATGTTTCGATATTTAATAAGGCATGGAGTACTCCAGTATCTCTAAAATATACTTTAGGAGATTTTACCAATCGTTTTTTTATATTAACATGATAAGGCTGTATAATTCGCAACATAAAAGTATGTTCCAATACATCTATGTAGTGTTTTATTGTGGTATGACTTACCCCCATAGCATTTGCTAATTGAGAGTAATTTAATACTTGCCCATTAATATGAGCTACCATTACCCATAACCTTCTTAAAGTGGCTGGTGGTATATTAAACCCAAAATTACGAAGATCTCTTTCTAAAAATGTTCGGATGTAATTTTTTAACCAAACAAATGAAGTTGTTGTATTTTTTGCTAAAAAACTCATAGGCATTCCGCCAATCAGGCGGTACAACTCCATCGATTTTCTCTCTTTTACCTCTAACCATAAAAAAGGAGATAATTCAAAATAAAATATTCTTCCGGCTAAGCTTTCTGACCCTTTTTGCGAAATTTCGGGAGATGAGGAACCTAGTATCAAAAATTTAGAAGCAGGATTTTCATCTACAAAACTTCTAATGGCAGAAAATACCTCAGGCATTAATTGTATTTCATCTATCATAATTAAACTACCTTTATTGTAGTTTAAAAAATCTTCTGTATTAGAAATTAACTGCCTATCCGATTTTTTCTCTAAATCTAATTGAATTACTTTTTGTTGTTCTTTAACACCTAAAGCCGTAATTATTGCTTTTGCTAAAGTTGTTTTACCTGTTTGTCTAGCCCCAATAATTGCGGTAACAGGAATATCGAAAAAATACTCCTCTATTTCTTTTTGTAAAATTCTTGTTAAAGACATTTGTATAACAATTAATACCAATTTAATTTTGGTATAAGCTTTACAAAGATATAAAAAACAGTGCAAATTGCAAGTGGTACTTTCAATTTGCACTGTTTTTGGTCGAATAAATAAAGTAGAATAGACCTAAAATTGATCCAAATGGTCAACCATGTCGTTGTAAGAGAGATATAGCACTTGTTTTTGACTCAAAATAATAAGTGTTTAACAATTGCAAAAAAACGCTTTTTTAAAATAAAAGCAGGAGAGGCTTTTATACTTTTAATTAAATAGTTAAAACTATCTTTTTTATAATTAGTCATTGCTAAGTGTAAAGAGATATAAGAGTATGCGTTAGAGGATATAATTCTTTTATAAGGTGTTAATTTTTCAGATACTATATTGTCTTCAAACAATAGCTTAATCATTAATAATTTTCGGTTAATTAGTTGTTGGGGATTTATATTTAGAACACTTCTTTCGTCATGCTGAATTAAAGCAGAAGTTGTTTTAGGGTTGTGATATATTCCAACCTTAGAACTTAGTCTTAACCATAATTCATAATCTTCTGATCCTGCTAGGGTTCTATTTTCATGAAAAAGATTAGATAACATTATATCACGTTTAATAAAAACACCTTGACAGGCAATAAAATTACCTTTGGTTATTAATTCTTCGTGTATGTTTTTTCGATATTTATTAGAGTTTGAGATTACTACACCATGAGGTGTAATGGTATCATACGATTGGAAAAAGAAAGAGATATCGCTTTGTAGCTCAATAAAATTATGTGCTTCTTCAAGATAATTTGGATATAACAAATCATCCGAATCCAGAAAAGTAATATAGTTACCGTTAGCTTTTTTTATCCCGTAATTGCGTGCAGCTCCTCTTTCTGCATTTTCTTTTTTGTAGTAATGTATTCTTTTGTCCTTTATTTTCTCAACGATTTCTTGTGTGTTGTCAGTGCTACCATCATCTACCACAATAATTTCAAAATCTGTATAGGTCTGAGCTATAGCTGAATTTATTGTTTTATGAATAAAATCAGCTCGATTATAGGTTGGGATAATAATTGAAAAAAGGGTATTAGACATATAATTTCTCTAACTTTTGAATGAACAAAGTTAAGTTAAAAGTAGAGATTGACTTTTTACCATTTTCGATTAATGAATTTGATAATTCTTTATCACTTAAAATAGTAGTAATTGCTTGATAAATTTCCTCACTATTTTTATAATCTACCACTAAAGCATTTTTACGATGTTCTATAAAATCGTTAGCAACTCCAGATAAGGTAAAAACAGAAGGAACACCTGAAGCTAAAGCTTCTACATAAGTTTGTCCAAAAGCTTCAATATGATTATTAATTGGCACGTGGACATACAAATCAAACAATTGGTAAAGAGCAAATAAGTTAGGTTCAAAAATAATGGTTTGATATTGATGAGGTTTTAATTCTTGTTGTAGCAAATTTGTAATTTTAGACTTGTATGGGCCTGTTGCATTTGCTAATACTAATTTGGCATTAGGGTATTGGCTCAACAATTGTTTAAAAGCTGGTATAATAAATTGAATTCCTTTTAAATCGAGAAATCGAGAAATAACACCAATGACGGGAGTATGATTTGTAAGATTATATTTTTCTTTTAACTTCACTATTAATCCTGGCGAAATTTTGTTGAACTTTTTCAAATCAAAACCATGATGAATAAGATGAATTTTTTGATTGGATACATTTTCTTTTTCAATCAAGACTTGTTTTACATTTTCTGAAATAGCTATAATGTCGGTTGATAAATAATTAGAAAGTTTATCCCATTTTATAGCATGAGGAAAGTATTCATGATGATAAGTAGAATGATGTCGAGTATAAATCCTTTTTTTAATCCCTAATAATTTAGCAGCACTTAAGCCTATTAAATTAGCATCAAATAAATGAGTATGGATAATTGATGGGTTAATTTTTTGTAGCAATCGGAAAGTGTTAAAAAATGTATTAGGGTACGATTTTTTACCATGATGTTCAATGAAATAACTTTCTACTCCTTTCTTTTGTAGCCAATTAAAAAGATAAGAACCTTTAGAGTTTAAGATAATAAACGAAAGCTTAAATTGTTCTTTATTAAGCTGTTCAGCTACCCATTCAAAAGCGAAGGCTTTGTCAATGTTAGATAATATATATGTTATTTTTATTTTAGTCAATATTTCCGTTGTACTTTACTTGTTTTATTGATTGTATATATTATCTAGGTTTGGATTTGAATCCAGGTTATAATAATTATCTAAACCAAATTCTTTTACTATTCCTAGTATATTGTTTTGTTGTTGCTTTGTTAAATTATTTTTCCAGCTACTTAATTGTTTTCCTGATTTTATATGTTTTTCAGAGCTTTTTGCTGTTGTTAAACTAATTTGTTTTCTTTTGTCAAATACCGCAGGAGGTATAGGCAATGAAAGCCGTGAAAATATTCTTTCAATTTCTTCTTCATAATTAGAATATAGACTTTCATATGCGACTGTAATCCAATTAATATTATTTAATTGACTAGCTAAAGAATTAGACATTGTTAAGCACCATGTAGCAGCTAAATTTTCTTCAATATTTTTTACAGAATTTAATATGTCTATATATTTTAGATAAGTTTCATTGAATGGAAAGTTGGGAAGTTGATAATTAATTTCACCTTGTTTAAGGCTTTTCCACCCTCCATGGTGTAATTGAGAAGATACTACGGCACATGGATGTCTAACTAAAAGTATTGGGTTGATTGGGAATTTTTCAACTAACCATTCTAATAACATATTACCATGACAAAATTTAAAAATGAAGGTTTCAGCATGTGGTAGTTTTGAAAGATTATTTTTATAATAAATACTTAGCCTTAGTATTTCACGATTCAATAAAAGTTGAAATGCTTTTTCAGCTTCTTCCCAATTTTCTTTTGAGGGTATGGGTTGATGTGTGAAAAAATTTAACCTCTTAAATTCAATCAACCTTTTCTGAGATAAGGGTTCCCAACAAAGTGCGGAATTTGGTATCTCCATTAGTATTTCTGATAACCATGTTGACCCACCTCTAGGGTTTGAAAAGATTAATAATGTGTTTTTAGGGTTGATATTGTTATGCTTGCTATTTTGAAATTCATGATGTTTTAGCAGTGTGTGGTATATAAGTCTATTTTTTATTCTTTCGGTTATTAGCATAGGGAGCTTGATGTTAAAAAAGGAGGATTATTTTTTTACTTCACAAAGAATATCATAATGACAGTTTGCAAAATTAGTTTTAGAAGTTATAATATTACGAGTAATTATATTTATAATAACGTAATTAAATTTTTCTAAAAGCAAGATTAATTCTTTTGCATTACTTCCATTTTTTTTAAGGTTGTTGTCATCTAGCTCAATAAAAAGGGTTGGTTGATGTTTTGATAAGGATTTTTGAGCTCCCTTTATTACATTGGTTTCAAATCCTTCTACATCTATTTTTATTAAATCTATTTGAGTAATGTTTTCATTATTAATATAATCATCAAGCTCTATGAGTTCAAAATACGTTTCATTTATTTTAGAAGAAGAAACCTGAGAAACTCCATTCATTCCTTTATTTCGTAGATTGTTTATTTCGGTACATCCAAAAGCTTTTTCATTGGACAAACCTTTGTTGTTAATTTTTATATTTTTGAACTTGTTTAAAGATAAGTTTTTTGATAATCTATTAAAATTTTCTTGATCAGGTTCAAATCCATGGACAAATCCATTTTCCCCAACAATTTTTGATATGTTCATCAAGACTTCTCCGACGTTGCTTCCAATATCGATAACTAAATTCCCTTTTCTTATGTTATTGTAGAGAATCAATTTCGAGACATCTTTAAATCCGTAAAAAATATACCAATCAATGTGTTCACCTAAGCATATTTCATAGTGTATATCATTTCTTTTTATATAGAATTTAGTATCCAAGTTATAATTGTAATGATCAGGTAGTAATCGTGAAAGAATAGTTTCTCCTTGAATAGTATCTCTAGTGAAATATGAAAAGACATACTCAGCATGTATTGCTTTTATTAAATAACGTATTGTTTTTGCTATTTGTTTTGATAAAATCATTTTGTAATTAATTACTAGAGTATTTTTTTGTTAGGAAATTCTTTTGCTAAGGCAATAATAGATAAATCATAGATTTTATACCTAATTTTCTTGGGTAATAATTTTAACCATATCGCTTCTTTATTTATTGAGTTAAATATTGTGGAGGTTGCTAAAATAGTTAGAATAAACTGTTTAAGTCCATTTTTAGGATGATATGCCCTTTTATTATATTTTGTACTTGCTAAAGAGTTAATTCTCATTAATTCTTTTTGAGAATTTTGATATTCTCGTTGTCTTAATACATAACTATTGTAAGTTATAAAGTCATCATGCCAAGCAATAATTTTGGGATCTAAGTAGATGTTAATATTCTTTTCAAATGCTCTAATGGCTAGGTCATAATCTTCAGCATCAGTTAACCTTTCATCAAATCCGTTTAGGTTACTAAAAAGCTCTTTAGGTATTGAAAAATTAGCAGCTGTAATAAAAGGATAGCTTACTTTTTCTTTTTTAGCCGGCAACCATTTTCTACTTAAATGTGCTTTATACTTTTGAATGTCAGTAATACATTTTTTTAAATCCTCTAATTGAGCTCCAACTAAGATAGAGTTTTTAATTTCTTGATGATGGTTTAAATGTAATTTAATGCAATCTTTAGTCGGTCGCATATCGTCATCAAAGAAAATTAAGAGGTCACCTTGTGAATTATTAGCAATAAGATTCCTAATCTTTGCTCGTCCTACATTTTTAGATGAGATAAATCTAAAACTATTTAATTTTGGATGGAGAGATTTAAGTATTTCTTCGGTGCTGTCGGAGGAGCCATCAATTCCTATAATTGTTTCAAAGTCTTGAATACTTTGCTGTTCTAAAGCATTAATAATAGTAACTATTTTTTTTTCACCATTATAAGTTGGAATGCAGACTGATATTTTAATGTTTGAAGTCAAAAATTATAAATATTTATAAATGTCAGTATAATATTTTGCTGCTAAGTTGACATTAAACTCATCATTTATCGTTTTACGAGCTAATTTCGCTTTTTCTTCATAATCTGTCTGATTTAATTTAAAAATTGAAGAGACAGATGAAGATAAATCTTGTGGTGTAAATTCTTCGGGGACATAAAATGAGAACTCTTCTTTGGCTAACAATTTTGTACTTCCATTGTTTGTAACTACTGGAATGTTTCCAGCAGCCATGGCTTCCATTAAACTATTAGACGGGTAATTATTATATTTTTGAATTGAAAGAAATATTTTAGAGGTTTCTATTATTTTTTTATAATCTTTCATATATCCTGTGTGTATTGTTATCCCTTTTTCACGGAGTGAAGCTATTTTTTTGTTGACAACATTAGTAAGAGGGCCATCACCAATTACATAGAATTCGATATTTATGATGTTTTGATCAATTAAATATTGACTGAGGTAATCAATAGAATTGACATACAACAACACTTGTTTTTGTTCATTAAATCGTCCTGAAAAAACAATTGAATTTTGTTTATTATTTAAGTTAAGTTCAAAATCATTGAGATTAAGAGAGCCAGCCTTCGTTTTATGAAAGTTCTTTTTAAAAAAGAAAAGATTTTTGTATTTGGAATATATTATTGGGTCTAAAATATCAATAGCATTAGCCCTTAAAAGTATTAAGAAAAAAAAGATATAATCTTTAAAGGAGAATCTACTTAATGAGTTTTCATTAAAAGTATAAATCGTTTTATGGCTTATTTTACCCAAGTAACTAGCGGGAAAATTTTGATTGAAATGAATTACAGCATCACTTTCAATAATTTTTGACACATGACTGTATATTACATTGAATGATTTTTTTTTGTAGAATTCAAAAGGTTCAATGAATTTAATTTTGTTATTATAATATTCAAAATCTTTAAACTCATCAAAACTTACTACTTTTTCTAAATACCCTTTACAAAAGATAAGGTTTATAGGGAGTGAGCTTTCAGTCAGTACCTTGAAAATTCTTAAAAATCTAATTTCAACACCACCCAAATGTTCTCCTAGAATAAGTAAATAAATTTTTTTAGTCATCTTTTAAAATTGAAGTGCTTATTAACAAATAAAAACTTATCATCAAAAATAGTTGAACTTTTTGGTGGTTCGTAGCCTATTTTTTCTTTTTTCCAACAAATCTCTTTTGGTAACAAATCACTAAAAGTATTTCTTAATAACCATTTTGTCCACCCGTTGTTTATTTTGTATTCTAAAGGGAGCGAAAATATAAATTCAACTAATTCATGATTAAGATAAGGCAGTCGAACTTCAACACTATGAGACATACTATTTCTATCCGAATATTTTAAGAGTTGTTGAAGAGAGCCATTAAAAGTATGATAATGAAGTTCTTCGTTTAATGTTTTAAAACTGTTTTTTGGTTTAAATTTCTCTCTTTTATAAGTTTTATAATAATCAGAATATTCTTTAGGTATGTTTGGTGGGGGAGTATTGAATTTTTTTTTCTCTTTATATTTTTCTATAAATGGTAAATATTTTTTTGCATTGTATTTTAGGGCAGAGGATGTTCTAAATTCATTTATTGAATTATCTTTCTGTAGCCTTTCATAACTATTATATTGCGTTTTCCAATCGGATGGATTATGATGAAACAATTCTTTAAAAAAAGAATTGAAATAGCAATGATACCCAGCAAAAACTTCGTCAGCACCTTGTCCATCTAATAAAACATGTACATTGTTATGTTTAGCTAATTCCATTACTTTATTCTGAGCGAGGATACTTAATGAATTTATTGGTTCTTCCTGATGGTAGATTACTTTTTCTATGATATCATTGTAAGATTCATTAGCTAGATCAAGTGAGTATGAATTAAGGTTGTATTGGTTAGTAAGTAAATCAATTAATGGTTTTTCATTTTTCTTAAACCCACTAAAATAAGCACTAAATGTTTTTTGATCTATTTGTGAATTTGAATTTAAATCATTAATTATAGAAACAATTATGGAACTATCTAAGCCTCCGCTTAAGCTACTGCCAACAGGAACGTCAGACCTTAAGCGATTTGATATAGAGGAATATAATAATTTTTTAAGTTTTTCAGAAGCTTCATTTTTTGTAATAGATTGATTAGTATGTCGATAATCAATTTTGTAATAGTTTTTAATTATTAAATTATTATCTGATTTTACATTTAAGTAATTTGAATGAGGTAATGAGAAACATTTTTCATAAAAAGTTTGGCTTAAATCATTCGGGTTAAATTCATAATTGTAAAACAAGAAGTTAAACATCATTTTATGATTAATTTCTTTCGGAATTCCATAAGACCACAAAGCTTTCATCTCGCTTGCAAAAACAAATTTTTCATTATCCTTATAATAATAAAATGGTTTTTCTCCAAAACGGTCTTTAGCACAAAACAATTCTTGCTCTTGCTCATCCCAAATAGCAAAAGCAAACATTCCTTCAAATTGATTTAAGCAATCTTTTCCCCAATAATGGTAGGCTGCTAATATTACTTCAGTATCAGTATTAGATTTAAAAGCATAACCTTTATTTATTAATGTATTTTTAATTTCTATATAATTATAAATTTCCCCATTAAAAGTAATGGTAAACCTATTACTAGCGTAGTGCATAGGCTGCTTGCCTGCTTCCGACAAGTCAATTATAGATAATCTTCTATGGCTAAAACCAACATTTCCTCTTTTATTAATCCATTGTCCTTCTCCATCAGGTCCACGATGTACCAATGCGTCGGACATTTTTTTTAAATCCGAAACCTGTACAACTTGGCTGTTAAATTTTAATATTCCTGCTATTCCGCACATTATTTTTTAAATCTTTTAGGAATCAGATGAGTTATTATTTCTCTTGAGATTAAGTTAAATTTAATTAGTAATAAATATACTATTGGGAAAAATAGTATAATAAAAAGAACTAAACGCACTTCATTTTTAAAAAAGTAAGAAATAGATATGTTTAAAATAGAAGCTAAACTTATAGAGATAAATAAGAGTAGAGCTAAATTGTTGAGGTTAAAGAAATCTTTGATGGAAACCTGAATAGTTTTTGCAGATTTGAATAAATGTAGAAAAGAGAAAATCAATAAACTACTTATGGTCGCATATGCAGCTCCTACACTTCCCCATAAGTTTATAAAGAAATAATTTAATATTAGATTTAAGAGAAAAACAATGCTATAAAAATAAAGAATGTACTTCGACTTGTTCGCAGCTATTAAGATGTCATGATAATCATTAACTCGAATTAATAAGGTTAAATTAAAAATAGCAAAAATAATGGCACTAGCTTCATATTTTTCTCCTAAGTAAATAACAATTAAATCATTGGCATTAAACAATAAAAATACTAAAACAGGGTAAGTAAGCATCATGGTATTCATAATTACTTTCTTTTTCAAAGCTACAATTTCATCAAATTTATTTTGGCTAAAAAGCTGTGTTATTTCTGGAAGTATAATTGCCGCAATTGATGTGTAAATAGTAGAAATAAAAGGTACTTCTATAGCTCCATTTCTATAGATGGCATAGGCTTGAACACCTTCTATTTTACTAACCATTATTCCGTCGATGTATAAAATGCCAGCACCTAAAATGCCAGTTAACCCTAAAGGAAACCCTTTTTTAAGTTGGGTCAATAACAAGGCTTTATCAATTTTAAAAACAAGTTGATTTTTAATGAAAAGTAATCCGAGAAATAACTGAATGAGTTGACTAATTAAAATTCCAATTAATGCTAAATAAACAGAACTATATAGTTGTATTGCAGCAACAACTAAAATTACTTTAATAAAGTTAGTTACAACTACCAGTGTAGTACTTAGTTTAACTCGACTTTTAAATATTAAAAAAGAGTTAATACTCTGACTAGGTAGTGTAAGGGGTAGTGATAATGCATAAATAAAAGTTAATTGATTTAATGCAGGGTTGTTTAACCAATTAGAAAAAAAAGAAGAACTTAAAGCTAAAAAAACAAATCCAACAATGCCGATTAAAAAAGCACCGTATATATTGCTAGATAATACATTTAAATTATTACGTTCTTTATTAAGGTAAACATAAATAATTTGAGATAATCCAAAAGAGAGTAGTGATGTCGCAAATGTAATTATGAGTAGTGTTTGCCCATAACTTCCATAATCATTATAGTCTAAAACTCTAGCCATATATGGTAAGAATAAAAAATTAACTAAGATGTTAATTCCTGTTCCAAAACCAAGTGTGGCTATTTTCTTTATTTTTGACATTTATGCAAAATAAAGTAATAATCTGATTATATCGTATATTTATAGTTGATATCAATAAAGCAAGGTCTTTTATGTTGAAAAAGTTATTCTTTTTAATTCTTTTTATTACAAGTGTAATTAATAGTTACTCCCAAGAAGATGTACTTGTTTTCCCAAACAATAATTATTGGATTAGCGAAGATACGACTGTATTTTTATGGGAGAAAGATGATAATGCAGTTAGTTACGAACTATTTATTTCTACAACTAACACCTTTGCTAATACCGTATATTTTTCAGGTATATTAAACTCAAATTTAGATACAGTCTTTAACTTACCAAAAGGTACTTTTTTTTGGGGAGTTAAAACAAACTTGATTGGGGGTGATTCTTACTTGAGTAATACATTTATATTTAATGTTTTTACACCTGCAAGCATCTCAAATTTAGGGTTATGGTTGAAACCAAATGAGGGTTTAAGCTATTCAGGAAGTAAAATTATTGGTTGGTCAGATCAATCAGGGAAAAGTAATCATGCAAACCAAATAGATACGAATTTAAGCCCCAGACTATCTAATGTTGATTTAAATAGTTATAATCCCATCCAGTTTGATGGCGTAAATGATTACTTGTTGTTAGATGATTCATTATCAAATCCATTTAATTTGTTTTTTTTGATAGATGTAGATTCTGTAGGGGCAGCTAAAAGTCTATTTTCTGATATTATACATAATAATGGGTTGATTTATTATTTTTATCCAGAGAAAATAGCACTTTGGAAAGGAGGGCAGAGAGTGTATTCACCTTTTAAGTCGGGTAGTAATTTCTATAATATGTCTCATCAAACAACAGGATTAGATTTTTATAAAAATTCAGTTCCAATACCATTGTCAGCGACTGGACCTATTTATGATATTAGAATAAAACGAATAGGAGCATCAACATTTAAACCTTTTGATGGTCGTATATATGAAATTATTGGTTTTAATGGAGATATAACAGCTGCACAAACTGATAGTGTAAATAATTACCTCCACTACAAATATGCTCCTCCAGTAAACTTAGGAGCTAATATTTATGCTGCTAATTATTGTGATACTGTTTTGTATGCAGGTAAACGATTTACAGATTTTACATGGCAAGATGGGAGTGTTGCTGATTCATTGATTGTAAATAAAACGGGTTGGTATTCAGTTACAGTAACTGATATTTTTGGTTTTACATCAACCGATTCCGTTTATGTCCAATTCCCAGAAATTAACCATATTACAAGCGATACTATTTGTCAAGGAGATTTGAAGATGTGGACGACGAACCTTGACACTATAAATTTTAATTTTGAATGGAGTAATGGAGCTACAGACTCATTAATCAATATTTCTTTACAAGATGATTATTGGGTAAAAGTGACTGATGCTTTAGGCTGCTTCCAATACTCAGACACCATAACAATTGTTGTAGATTCCTTCCCAACTCAAACAACTTTAGGGTTAGATAAAACAGTTTGTCAGTATGAAAACTTAGGGTTGGAAGTAGGTAGTGGAGCAAATAGTTATTTATGGAGTACCACCGATACAACTATGCAAACAATTGTTGATACAGCAGGTATTTACTGGGTTGAAGCTCAGAATGATATGGGTTGTATAGCTAGGGATACGATAAATATTACTGTAAATGGAATAGCACCAACAGTTAATTTTAACGCTTTTGGAGTTTGTGAAAATGCAGCAACAACCTTTAATAATACTTCTTTTACAACAGATGGAAGTAATATGGTTGACTGGCATTGGGATTTTGGAAATGGTGATACAAGTATAATTCAAAATCCTCAGTATAATTATGATACAGCTGGTGTTTATAATGTTGTACTTCAAGTTATAACTGACTCTGGTTGTACAAATAACTATCAAAAACAAGTAACAATCCATCAAAAACCAACAGCAGGTTTTTTCCCTACAAGTGGACTGATGTGTTCGAATCAAAATACAACATTTACCAATAATTCATTTTCTACGGATGGTGTTATTAACGCATGGGCTTGGGATTTTGGAGCAATTGGAACAGCAGATACCTCTACATTAGAAAATGGAAATTATCCTTTTCCAAATGCAGGAAGTTTTAATGTACAATTGATTTCAACAACAAGTTATGGATGTAGTGATACTACATCACAGTTTATTAGTGTTAAGCAAACACCTTCGGCTTCATTTATAATACAAGATAGTTGTGCAAATTCTCCTATTGGCTTTGTAAATACTTCTTCAGGTAGTTTATTTTCTACCAACTGGAATTTTGGTGATTTTAATTCAAGTTCATTGCCTAATCCAAATCATGCATATAATATAGCAGGAACATATAATGTACAATTAATAATCAAAGATTTAAATGGTTGTTGGGATACCTTATTAACCCCAATTACAATAAACGATAAGCCTACAGCTA
>CAXBPN010000021.1:0-18135 GCA_963977515.1 uncultured Flavobacteriales bacterium | reverse complement strand
CCAAGAGAATTAATTCGTTGGGCATTTAATAATGATAAAGGATCAGTTTCGGCTCCATTTCAATTTGAAAAATCATTTGTTATTGCACACTTAGCAGAAGTTAAAGAAGAAGGGGTGGCTCCAATGGCACAAGTTGAAATACAAGTTGAATTGGGGGCTAAAAAAGCTAAAAAAGCCCAACAGTTTATTGCTGAAATGGCAGGAGCAACAAATCTTCAAGATTTAGCTACAAAAATTGGTGGACAAGTTGAGAATGCTAAGGATGTAACTTTTGCTAGTTATTCAGTTCCTGGAATGGGACAAGAACCAAGAATTATAGGAATGGTTCCAACTTTGCAAAAAGGTCAAATGAGTATTCCTTTAGAAGGACAAACGGGTGTTTTTGTTATTTTAGTTAACGATGTAGTTCCTGCGGAAGAAAATGCTGATTATAGTGCTGCTAAATTACAATTAGAACAATTGTATGGGAATAACAGTAACAGAACGTTAGAATCTTTAAAAGAGAAGTTTGGTGTTAAGGATAATAGATACAAATATTATTAATTGAATAATTTTCAATTAAATGAAATAAGACTTACCACATGGTAAGTCTTATTTCATGATTTTATTTTTAGTGACAATAAGCAGAGTTAAATTAGGTAACAAAATTGTTAATCCCTAAAGCTAGAGAGGTAAAAATTGGCAGTGCTAAGTCATGAAAAGCCTAGTTTTATTTGTCAGGAAGTTCGTTTAATCCATCTATGATTTTATCTATATCATATTGAAGTCCAAACGGGTAGTTAGATAAGTTGTGAGAGCTATTTAGTATTATCACAGCATCACAAGTTTTAAATTCTTCAACTATATTAAGTTTATTTACGGATATGGGAGGCTCATTTCCAGGATAATAGGCAGTACTATAGTAGTATAAATATTTTGAATCATTGGCGTAAATATCAGGGAGTCTCCAGCAAGATTTCAATGCCCAATAATAGCTATCTGCTATAGTTAGTACTTTTGGTTTAAAAGCATTCTCCTTGAAATGTACATTATAATTATAATATAAGAAATTACCATCATCAATTCGAGACAATAAATTAAGAGTGGTTTCAGTGTCACCATCTCCGTTTTTAAATTGATCAACTTCAGAGCTCTCGACATATATTGTTGACATTGAATTATTAAAAAACTTATTCATATCATCTAATAGATTAAAAAGTGTAAATGAAGCACCATATCTAGTCCAATGAACACTTGTTCGACTGTATATAGGGAATTTTGAGGTGTCAATTATTGATTTATAATAATCTAATAGATCCCAGTAATCAACCTTATTTTTTTCTAGTTCATTCACATATAAGTGGTAGTCATTTTTTTGATTCTCTTTAGCATACTCATCAGGAAGAAATTCTGAAAAAATTTCTTCTTTTGAAGGAGGAATAATAACTTTAAAATATTTGCCTTTTTGATTAAGTAATGTTGAGAATATTTTCAGTTTTTTAATATAAATTGCTAAAGAATCAGTGTTAAATTTATTCTCGCAACACCTCATTGCTGACCAACCCCAACTGAAAAAATAGCCGTTCTTTCCTTCTAATAAATCACCCATATGGTATTCGGAAAATAGTTGATAATCTATTTCATGTTGTAGTCTAATAAAAGAGGGTTTAATATGAAGATTTTGTTTAAGAATATTCTCTTGGTTTTCTTGCCATATTTTTCTTGCCCAATTTTCTGAAGTAAAAGGAATACTATCAGCTAATTCAAAAGTTCCTTGTAGAGGGTTAATACCTTCTTTATTAAGTAATTTTTGACTCAATAATGGGATAATCATTATTGAAATGGTTATGAAAATTAATATATAGTCAATTTTTGATTTCATTAAAATTTATAATAAATAAATGGGTTAAAACCAGAGGTTAAAAGTGATAAGAAAGAGAGGATAAAAAGGGAAATCATTATTGGGAAAATATATACTGATTTGTTATTATTTAAAGATATAGAAGTAAAGTTTGAAAGCAGTATAGATATTTTATTGTTAATTGCTAAAAACGAGGATATTATTCCTAGGAAACCTAAAAATATCGTTTTATTGCTTAACTGTATTGATAAATTAAAGTCAGAAAAGCTAAATAATTTAGAAATATAAATAATTGCTTCATCTAGTTCCATAGAGAAAAATACCCAGCCTATTACCACTATAAAAAAAGTGTAAATTATTTGTATAAAATTGGGTAAAACGTTTAAAATTTTATTTAAAAAAGCTCTTTCAGCCATGAGAAAGAATCCATGGTATAATCCCCATATAATAAAGTTCCAATTAGCACCATGCCAAAAACCTGAAATAAAGAAAACAAAAACTAAGTTAAAGTATAATCTAGTAGTTTTCACTTTGTTTCCACCTAATGGAATATATAGATAATCCCGCATCCATGTACCTAAGGTAATATGCCATCGTTGCCAAAACTCAGTAATACTTTTTGACAGATAGGGGAAGTTGAAATTTTCAGGAAATTTAAATCCTATCATCAACCCTAATCCAATTGCCATGTCCGAGTACCCTGAAAAATCAAAGTATATTTGAAATGTATAAGCTAGTATACCTATCCAGGCGTCAGAAGTTGATAAAAGATGTAAATTAATGGCACTTGTTTGACTTACAATTGCCGCAAAAGTATTTGCTATTAATACTTTTTTACTGAGACCAATTATAAACCGATATAAGCCATTAAGTTTGTCAGGCAATTTATTTTCTTTATAATTTTTAATTTGTTCACTTACATCTTTATACCTAACAATTGGTCCAGCAATAAGTTGAGGAAACATGATTATATATAGTAGATAATCCAAAAAATTAGTAAGGCGTTCGTTTTTACCAGAATAAACATCTATTGCGTAGCTTATTTTTTGAAAAGTAAAAAATGAAATACCAATTGGAAGTAACACCTCTTTTATACTTATCAATCTATATCCAAAGGCATCAGCAATGGATGATGTATTGGCTACAAAAAAGTTAGCATATTTAAAATAGGCAAGAAGCCCTATATTGAGTGTTAAGGATACCCATAAAAAGTACTTTTTGTTTTTTGAAGTAAATTTATTTGATAGAAAGAAATCAATAACGGAACTTGCAAGTAAAAAATAAATAAAATTTGGGGCACCCCAAGCATAGAAGATTAAGCTGAAAATTACAATTACCCACTTTCTTAATTCTATTCTGGCTAAATAAAAAGTAATTAAAAAAAAAGGTAAGAATATACTTAAAAAATATACGGAACTAAAAATCATTAGTTTTCTTAAATCTATTGCCAAATTAACAAAAAAAAGCTTCGTATATACGAAGCTTTTTTGTTTACAATTATTCTTTTTTACATCATTCCTGGCATTCCGCCACCCATTCCTGCCATTGGATTTCCTCCAGCACCTTCTTCACTAGGTTCGTCAGTAATTACACAGTCAGTAGTTAATAATAAAGCGGCTATAGATGCAGCATTTTCTAAGGCAACACGAGTTACTTTAGTTGGGTCAATAACACCAGCTTCATACATGTTAGTATATTCTTCTGTTCTAGCATTGTATCCAAAATCGTCTTTACCTTCTCTGATTTTTTGAACAACAACAGCACCTTCACCACCAGCATTAATTATTATTTGTCTTAACGGCTCTTCTATAGCTCTTCTTACTATTGCAATACCAGTAGTTTCATCTTCGTTTACTCCTTTCATCCCGTCTAAAGCACTTTCTGCTCTAATTAAACCAACACCGCCACCAGGAATAATTCCTTCTTCAATAGCAGCTCTTGTTGCTGCAAGTGCATCATCAACTCTGTCTTTCTTTTCTTTCATTTCTACTTCGGTAGCAGCACCTACGTATAAAACAGCAACACCACCAGCTAATTTAGCTAAACGTTCTTGCAGTTTTTCTCTGTCGTAATCAGAAGTAGTTGCTTCAATTTGAGCTTTGATTTGATTTACTCTTCCTGCAATAGCATCTTTTTCTCCAGCTCCGTTTACAATAGTTGTATTGTCTTTGTCAATACTAATTTTTTCTGCTGTTCCCAACATATCTAAAGTAGCATTTTCTAGTTTAAATCCTCTTTCTTCTGAAATAACAGTACCCCCAGTTAAAATAGCAATATCTTCTAACATTGCTTTTCTTCTATCACCAAATCCTGGAGCTTTTACTGTAGCTATTTTTAATCCACCTCTAATTTTATTTACTACCAAAGTAGCTAATGCTTCTCCATCAACGTCTTCAGCAATAATTAATAAAGGTTTACCCGATTGAGCAACTGGTTCTAATACTGGTAATAAATCTTTCATGTTAGAGATTTTCTTGTCATAAATCAACACATAAGGTTGTTCCATTTCAACAATCATTTTCTCAGTATCAGTAACGAAATATGGTGATAAATAACCTCTGTCAAACTGCATTCCTTCAACAACATCAACAGTAGTTTCCGTTCCTTTAGCTTCTTCAACAGTAATAACACCTTCAGTTTTCACTTTTTCCATTGCTTCAGCAATCAAAGCCCCAATAGCTTCATCGTTGTTAGCAGAAATAGTAGCAACTTGTCTTATTTTTTCATTGTCAGTTCCAACTTCTCTCGATATTTTTTTCAATTCAGCAACAACAGCTATAACTGCTTTGTCAATACCTCTTTTTAAATCCATCGGGTTTGCACCAGCAGCAACATTCTTTAATCCTGCTGTTACAATTGCTTGGGCTAAAATGGTAGCAGTTGTTGTTCCGTCACCAGCATCATCAGCAGTTTTGCTAGCTACTTCTTTAATCATTTGAGCACCCATATTTTCAATTGGGTCTTTTAACTCAATTTCTTTAGCAACAGTAACACCATCTTTTGTTACGTGTGGTGCTCCAAATTTTTTGTCAATAATTACATTTCTTCCTTTCGGTCCTAATGTAACTTTCACAGCATTTGCTAATTTATCAACTCCGTTTTTTAAGCCATCTCTAGCTTCAATATCAAATTTTATGTCTTTTGCCATTTTACTTTTAATTTAAAAAATTAAACAATTGCGAATATATCCGCTTCTCTCATTATTAAATAATCGCCACCCTCAACACTTATTTCAGTGCCAGCATATTTACCGTAAAGAACAGTGTCACCAACTTTAACAGTCATTGGCTCATCAGGTTTTCCATTTCCAACAGCTTTAACAATTCCACGCTGTGGTTTTTCTTTTGCAGTATCAGGAATAATAATTCCTCCCGCTGTTTTTTCTTCTGCTGCAGCAGGTTCTACAATAACTCTGTCTGCAAGTGGTTTAATGTTAATCGACATTGTTTTATTTTTTTTGATTTATAAATTTATATTATCAGTTTTCTGATTAGTCACAATTTATGCCAATAGATTAATCAAGACATATTTGCAGTTTTTTAGCAAAAAAAATGTCAGTTAGATTTAATCCAACTGACATTTCTTACATATCATTTTTAAAGTATTATTCTCCAGCAGCATCTTCTTCCGAACTAGCGGGTTGCTGTTCAGTAGGTAATGGTGCACCATTTATATTTTGAGGTACATTTTGAGCTGGTAATGCTTTTTCATCAATTTGTTCTTGAATTTTTGATTGACTTCCTGTTTCCGTATCAACAGTTCTTGCAGGGTTAACCGCAGCAGAGGCAATACTTAGCACAACAAGACCAATACCTAATGTCCAAGTTGCTTTTTCTAAAAAATCAGCAGTTTTTCTTACTCCCATTACTTGGTTGTTAGTTGAAAAAGCTGAATCTAAACCACCTTTAGGGTTTTGAATTAGTACAATAAGTAATAACAATACACATACGATTATTACTAAAACGGTGATTAATGTAAACATCTACTTTATTTTTTGTTTCAAAATTTTAATTTGGTTGGCAAAATAACTTCTTTTTTCTGGATTTTTCAAACTTAATTTCTCATAAGTGCTAATTGCGTTGTTATAATTACCTTGTTCAACGTATATAAGGGCTAGCGTTTCGCTAACCATATCCGAATCGTCAACCACACTTAACCTTGCCATGTTAATTGGAGAGTAGAATTCGGATTTTTTAGGCTTTATTTTCGGGTCTTCTTGTATAAACTTGTCAATTACGTCTATATTCAGCTTCTTTTTATTCGAATTATTATCCGTTTCTTCTATTAAATTATCATCTCCTCTTAAATGAAGTAACCAATCTTTAAAAGAATGTGCTTCATTTTCATTAAAAGTAGGAACCTTAACCTCAGGTTCTTTTTCTTTTTTATTCTCAGGTATTACATCATTAGCTTCTAATAAATAGCTAGAAGAAACAGCTGCTGAGATATAATTTTTTTCAAGAGGATCAATCTCTTTTGACGGAGTTTCTTTAAAAGGTGTTACTTCAGTAGCTTCTTTCACTCTATTCTCAATTTCTCCTGTTTCTGGAGTTTCAGTTATAGTAATTTGAGAATTAAGATGATCGAATAATCGTTTTCTGTCACCAGAATAAATAGCAGCTCTTTTTAATTGTTCTTCAAAAAGTAAACTATTATTGTTGTTTAGATATAGCGTATTTAATGTTTGCCCAGTTTGACAAAATGGAAATTGTTTAATAAGCGTTTGAATGCCATTTTCAGTTAGTTGTGAAATGCTTTCAGGTTGTGTAAGGTATGATATGAAATTGTTGGTTTGCATTACCAGTTACTAACTGCTTGGTTAAATATATCTTGTGCGATTTGGGTATTTATCTCTTTCATTAATTCATCTTCAACAGCTGATAAAGTTGACGAACTGCTATAATCAGCAAATTGAGTAAATTTTGATTCGTAACTTTGAATCTTATCTTTTGTGTTTGTAAACTTTGCGTTTATGGTTATTGAAAGTCTGTTTAAGGCAGCAGTTTCGTTTCCTTGAATTGCAACAGAAGTGATTTTGTAATCAGTTATTGCTCCTTCAAATTGTAAATCACCATTTGTTGAAACTAAACTTAAATTTGTTTGAGAAAGAAAAATATCTTTTAAAGCTTCTGTAAATAATTGAGGGTAGTTAGGGTTGGTTAGTGGGGCAAAGTTCTCAAAAGTTTTGATAGAAACTGTTTTTACATCTTCAGGAATAGAAGCTCCTGTAAAAGAGTATTTTACATTACAACCATAAAAACCAATTGCAACTATAATTAAGAGCGGTATATTTTTTGAGAAATATTTCAATTGTCAATTTTATATTCTTTTATTTTTCTATAAAGTGTTCGTTCAGATATTCCTAGCTCTGAAGCTGCATTTTTTCTACGTCCATTATATTTTTCTAACGCTTTTAATATCATTTCTTTTTCTTTATCAGCTAAAGATAAAGATTCTTCTTCAACTTCTTCGTGTTCTGTTATACGAGATTCGGGCGTAATAATTTGAGGTTTGTAAACTTCAGGTTCATTTTCCTTTTCAAGTTGAACATCTTCTGGTTTAGCATAAAGGTGTTGTATGCTTTTAATTAAGGCAGTATTCTTTTCGTTATCTAACGTTTTACTGTCTTGATTATTGATGATATTAAAAACTAATTTTTTTAGTTCTGTAACATCACTTTTTAAATCAAATAATACTTTATATAAAATATCCCTTTCTGATAAGTCAGCTTTATCACTTCCTTGATAAATAGCAGGTAAATTACTTGTAGTATCTTTTGGTAAATATTTTGAAATAATCTCAGCATTTATATTTCTTGAACTTTCAATAACAGATAATTGCTCAGCAACATTTTTAAGTTGTCTAATATTTCCTGGCCATTTGTAATTAATTAAAAGTTCAATTGCACCATTATCAAGCGAAATTGTGGGCATTCTATATTTAGCAGATAAATCTGCTGCAAATTTTCTAAACAATAAATGGATGTCTTCTTTTCTTTCCCTTAATGGAGGTAATTGGATAGGTACAGTATTTAATCGGTAAAATAAATCTTCTCTAAACTTCCCTTTTTTTATTGCCTCAGGTAGGTTTACATTAGTGGCAGCAACAATTCTTACATTAGTTTTTAATACTTTAGAAGACCCTACCTTGATAAATTCTCCAGTTTCTAAAACCCTTAACAATCTAGCTTGTGTTGTAATTGGTAATTCACCAACTTCATCCAAAAAGATAGTCCCTCCATCAACAACTTCAAAATATCCTTTTCTTGAATCGTGTGCACCAGTAAAAGCACCTTTTTCATGCCCAAATAGTTCAGAGTCAATGGTTCCTTCAGGAATTGCTCCACAGTTTACAGCGATGTATTTATTGTGTTTTCTGGAACTAAGTTGGTGTATAATTTGTGGCATTACCTCTTTACCGGTACCACTCTCGCCACTAATTAAAACAGCTAAATCAGTTAGAGCAACTTGTGCTGCAATATTAAGCCCTCTGTCTAAAGCAGGAGAACTACCTATAATTCCAAATCGTTGTTTTATTTGTTGTATATCCATTTTAATATTTATACTACAGTTCCTATCAAAGTTCCTCCTGTGCAGCTGTCAATAAAAACATTTACATAGTCACCAATTTTATGATTCCCTTTTGGGAAAACTACTCCACTGTTTTGAGGAGTTCTACCATATAAATCTTCTTTTGATTTTTTTGAAAAACTTTCAATTAATACCTCGTATGTTTTACCTACATGCTGTTGGTTTCTGTATAAAGAGTGTTGATTTTGAAGTTCAATTATTTCACTCAATCTTCTTTTTTTAACTGCAACTTCAATATCATCTTTAAATTTTCGTTGAGCCAACGTGTTTGGTCGTTCCGAGTAGGAGAACATATAAGCAAAATCATACTTTACATATTTCATTAACGATAATGTTTCTTGATGATCTTCTTCCGTTTCAGAACAAAATGCAGCAATTATATCAGCAGAAATTGAAGTGTCAGGAAGTATTTTTCTAATGGTATCAATTCGATTTAAATACCAATCACGAGTATAACCTCTATTCATCATCTCTAGCACTCTTGAACTACCACTTTGAACAGGTAAGTGTATGTAATCACAAATATTATCGTATTTAACCATTGTATGTAAAAACTCATCACTAATGTCTTTTGGATGAGAAGTAGAAAAACGAACCCTTAATTTTGGGTCGATTTGAGCAACTTTCTCCATTAATTGTGCAAATGTTGTGCTTTTAGCTTTTTCCTCATCACTTAAATTCTCGTAATCTTTTTTCAAACCTTCCTCACCATACCATAAATAAGAATCAACATTTTGACCTAATAAAGTTACTTCTTTATAGCCTTCATTAAATAAAGCTTTCGCTTCATTAATTATACTTTCTGGATTTCTACTTCGTTCTCTACCTCTTGTAAAAGGGACAACACAAAACGTACACATATTATCACATCCTCTGGTTATTGATATAAATGCTGTAACGCCATTGCTTAATAAACGAACGGGGCTAATGTCAGCATAGGTTTCTTCTTTTGATAAAATTACATTAACTGCTTTTTTCCCATCATCAACTTGGCTTACCAAATTTGGTAAATCTCGATAAGCATCAGGACCTACAACAATGTCAACTAATTTTTCTTCTTCTAAAAGTTTGGATTTTAAACGTTCAGCCATGCAGCCTAAAACGCCAATTATCATTTCTGGTTTTTGTTTTTTTACTTTATTAAAAGATTTTAATCTATTTCTAACAGTTGTTTCTGCTTTTTCTCTTATCGAACAAGTATTTACAAAAACAACATCAGCCTCTTCTAAATTGTTAGTGGTGCTAAATCCTTTATCAGTTAAAATAGAAGCAACTATTTCACTGTCAGAAAAATTCATTTGACAGCCATAGCTTTCAATATAAACTTTTCTCCCTCCTTCAACTTTGCTCTCAATAATTGTTAATGAGCCTTGTGCTGATTCATCAATAATTTTATTTACTTCTTCCATGTTTTTGTTAAAATAATAGGAGGCAAAATTAGTCAAAAAATAAAGTTTAATGACAAAATGACATAATACCTTTTTTAAATTCTTTTTATATTATATATAATATAAGTAGAAGATGTAAGGGTAATAATTTGGAAATGACGAATATTATTCCATTTCTTTGTAAAATTTTTAAGTTTAAAACAGAATATCTTCTACTCTTATGGCAAAAAATCTTGTAATTGTTGAGTCACCCGCAAAGGCTAAGACTATTGAAAAATTTCTAGGAAAAGACTTTACAGTCAAATCGAGTTTTGGACATATTCGTGATTTGCCAGGTAAAAATATATCTATTGATATTGAAAATGGTTTTGAACCACAATATGAAATTCCTACAGATAAAAAGAAAATTGTAGCAGAACTAAAGAAATTAGCAAAGGCAGCCGACATGGTTTGGCTAGCATCCGATGAGGATCGCGAGGGAGAAGCAATTTCATGGCATTTGCTTGAAGCATTGGGGTTAAAAGAAGAAAAAACGAAAAGAATTGTTTTTCACGAAATAACAAAGTCAGCAATTACTAAAGCTGTAGAAAATCCTAGAAAAATAAATAAAGATTTAGTTGATGCTCAACAAGCTCGTAGAATATTAGATCGATTAGTTGGGTATGAGCTTTCTCCAGTTTTATGGAAAAAAGTTAAGCCTTCTTTATCTGCGGGTAGAGTTCAGTCTGTTTCTGTTCGATTAATTGTTGAACGAGAAAGAGAAATTCAAAATTTTAAATATGAATCATCATTTAGAGTTGTTGCTAATTTTATTTTAGAGAATAAAGTTGTTTTAAAAGCAGAATTGCCAAAAAGGTTTAAAACAAAAAAAGAAGCGGAAGAGTTTTTAGTAAAATGTAAATCAGCTACTTTTAATGTAGAAAGCCTTGAAACAAAACCTTCTAAGAAATCTCCTGCAGCACCATTTACTACTTCAACATTACAACAAGAAGCAAGTAGAAAACTTGGGTTTTCTGTTTCGCAAACAATGACTGTAGCACAAAGGTTGTACGAATCGGGAAAGATTACTTACATGAGAACTGATTCTGTAAACTTGTCTAATGAAGCAATCGGTTCTGCTAAAGCAGAAATTACTAAAGCTTATGGCGATGAATTTTCTCAAGTAAGAAAATATTCAACGAAATCAAAAGGAGCACAAGAAGCTCACGAGGCTATTCGTCCTACATATTTTAATGCTCATTCTATTTCAGGAGAATCTCAACAAGTTAAATTGTATGATTTAATTTGGAAGAGAGCAATAGCATCGCAAATGAGTGATGCTAAACTTGAAAAGACGACTGTTAATATAAATGTTTCTACTGCTGATGAGAAGTTTGTTGCAAGAGGAGAAGTGTTATTATTTGAAGGATTTTTAAAAGTTTATTTAGAATCTACTGATGATGAAAACTTAGATGAGGATAGCGGAATATTACCTTCATTAAAAGAAGGTGAGCAGTTAGCATTAGAAAATATTATTGCTTCAGAACGTTATACACATCATCCAGCTCGATATACTGAAGCAAGTTTGGTAAGAAAACTTGAAGAATTAGGGATAGGAAGACCATCTACTTACGCTCCTACAATTTCTACTATCCAAAAAAGAGGATATATAGTTAAAGAAAATAGGGATGGAGAAAAAAGAAATTATACTGTTCTTACGCTACAAAACAATACTGTTTCAGATGAAATTAAATCTGAAATATTTGGTGCAGAAAAAAAGAAAATGTTCCCTTCTGATATAGGAACAATTGTAACAGACTTTTTGGTTGAAAATTTTAATAAGGTATTAGATTATGGTTTTACAGCTAGAGTTGAGGAACAATTTGATGAAATAGCTATTGGTCAAAAAAAATGGAATAAAATGATTGAAGAGTTTTATACTCCATTTCATAAAAATATAGAACATACATTAGAACATGCAGATAGAGCATCAGGAGAAAGAGCTTTAGGGATAGATCCCGAAACAGGGAAAGAGGTTATTGCTCGGATTGGAAAATTTGGAGCAATGATTCAAATTGGAAAAACAGAAGATGAAGAAAAACCAAAATTTGCAAGTTTACAAGGAACTCAAACAATTGAGAGAATTACCTTAGACGAAGCTTTAGAGTTGTTTAAATTTCCGAAAAATATAGGGAATTATGAAGGACAAGAAATTATTGTTTCTCAAGGAAGATTTGGTCCTTATGTTAAATTTAATGATGCCTTTGTATCAATTCCTAAAGATGAAGATTTATCATCGGTAAACTTACAAAGAGCAATAGAGTTAATTGAAGAAAAAAGACAAGCTGACGCTCCAATTGGAACTTATGAAAATATGCCAGTACAAAAAGGAGTAGGAAGATTTGGTCCTTTTATAAAGTGGAATGGCATGTTTATCAATGTAAATAAAAAATATGACTTTGATAATTTATCTCAAGCAGATATTACTCAATTAATTGAAGATAAAAAGCAAAAAGAAATAGATAAATATATTCATGACTGGAAAGAGGAAGGAATTTCTCTGCAAAAAGCAAGATGGGGTAGGTTTAATTTAATTAAAGGAAAAATTAAGATTGAGCTAGGAAAAGATACTGATGCAGAAAATTTTACTTTAGAACAAGCTAAAAAATTAATTGAAGAAAAAACACCAAAGAAAAAAACTAAAAAAAAGTAATTTAATAAGCATAGTTTATTAATAAATTCTCAAATGAATTTTTCAGAATACTTAGAACCAGTTAATATAAATCAAGGAGATTTAAACTATAATTATGCAGATAACTGTTTCTTAAATGCAATTACATTAAATAATAATCAAGATTTAAGTTGTTTTAAAGTTGCTATTATTGGTGTAGAAGATGATAGAGCTTCATATAATAATGAAGGTTCAGGTACAGCAGCTAATTATATTCGCAAGTACCTATACCGATTAACTCGACTTTCAGGAGATATATCTATTGTTGATCTAGGAAACCTAAAAAGAGGAGCGACGCTAAATGATACTTATTTTGCGTTAAGTTCGATTATAGAAGAATTAATAAAAAACAACATTATTCCAATAACAATAGGTGGAGGTCAAGATTTAACTTATGCTAATTTTTTAGCCTATAAAAATTTAGAACAAACAGTCAACCTCGTTTCAGTTGATTCAAAACTTAATCTAGGAGAGCCAGAAGAAGAAATAAATTCTAACAACTTTTTAACAAAAATCATATTACATCAACCAAATTTTTTATTTAACTATAGCAATATAGGTTACCAGAGTTATTTTGTAGATAAATCAGAGGTTGATTTAATGTCAAAATTGTATTTTGATATATATAGGTTAGGTCAGGTCCAAAAAAACATTGAAGAAGTAGAACCTATTGTTAGAAATGCTGATTTATTAAGTTTTGATGTCTCTTCAATACGTCAAGGAGAAGCTCCAGGTAATAAAAATGCCTCTCCTAATGGGTTCTATGGTGAGCAAGCATGTCAAATTGCTAGGTATGCTGGGCTAAGTGATAAATTAACTTCTATAGGATTTCATGAAGTTAACCCAGAATTAGATGTAAATGGACAAACTTCTCATTTAGTTGCCCAAATGATATGGTACTTTATTGATGGTGTTGTTAATCGAAAAAAAGACTTTCCTATAGGATCAAGAAAAGCCTATACTAAGTATATGGTGAATATTCAAGAAGGAGAAAATGAGTTGGTTTTTTATAAAAGTGATAAAAGTGAACGTTGGTGGATGGACGTTCCATACCCTTCACACAAGAAAATAAAGTATGAAAGACACCTTTTAGTGCCATGTTCTTATCAAGATTATCAAACCGCTTGTAGTAATGAAATGCCAGATAGATGGTGGCAAACGTTTCAAAAATTACTTTAAAACCAACTTATTAACAAGTAATAAACAATTAAAAGTTGAAAAAGTTTTTGGTAAAAATATTTTTTTAATTATCTTAGCCGACTAAGATTTGTTATAACTATTATAAATTAACTAGAAAACTAGTCACAATTATGAAGAAATATATTGTTTCTGCTGCTTTATTCTTTACAGGAATGGTTGCTTTTGCTCAGCAAGATGCTCAGTTCACTCAGAATATGTTTAATAAATTGAGTGTTAACCCTGGTTATGCAGGTGCTAATGGTGGTATTTGTGGTACTTTTATAAGTAGAACACAATGGGCTGGGTTTGATGGAAACCCTAAGACTAATTTATTTAGTGTTGACGCATTAGCATTTGGTAAACATGGCGTTGGTTTAACCGTTTTTCAAGATAAATTAGGCATAGAGCAATCTTTAGTTGCTAAATTAGCTTATTCTTATCGCCTTACATTAGGACCTGGTTCTTTAGGAATTGGAGTTGAAGGAGGTATGCTAAGTAAGTCATTTGGGAGTGATTTTATTGCTGTTGATGATCCAAATTTTGATCCATCAATACCAAATGGAGGTACTTCTGCGAGTACTTTTGATTTAGGTCTAGGATTATATTATAATATTCCAAATAAAATGTATGTAGGTATTTCTACCTTACATATGACTGCCTCTGAATTAAAGGATGTAGCTGATGGCTCTACTGGTGAAGGAGCCTTAAATTATGCTCAGTCAAGACATTACTATATTATGGCTGGGTACGATTGGGATATGTCTGGCGGTGCTCAGAAGTGGGTTTTGAAACCATCTATATTGGCGAAAACAGATGCAGCATCTACTCAACTAGACATTAATGCATTAGTGATGTACAATAATTTAGTCTGGGGAGGCGTTACTTATAGGATAGAAGATGCGACAGCAATACTTGCTGGAGTTAATATCCCTCAATTACCAGGCTTGAAAATCGGAGCTTCTTATGACCTTACAATGTCAAGCATAGGCGATTATAGTAATGGTAGTTTAGAATTTATGGTAAAGTATTGCACAAGCATTACTAAACCAGCAAAAAGAGAAGTTTATCATTCAGTAAGATTTTTATAAAAAACGTAACCTTAATTAAAATTATACGTTAAAAGTTAGTTTGTCGTTAACTTAAAAAACGATTTCTCTACTTTAATATTTTAAGTAGAATAAAAGAAGGAGGTAACATGAAACGAATATTAATATTGTTAGCAGTAGTTGTTCTTTATGCTTGTAGCAAAGGGAATGGAGAGTTGATTGGTGTACAAGGAAGAGAGGAATGGTATCAACCAGATCCTTTTGGTATGCTTTTTATACCTATGGGCAGTTATAATATGGGGCCGTCAGACCAAGATGTACCATATTCTTTAACAGCACAAACAAGAACAGTTTCAGTACAGGCATTTTACATGGATCAGACAGAAATTTCTAATAATGAATATAGACAATTTGTTTATTGGGTTAGAGATTCGATGGCTAGAAGAATAATGGCTGAAGAAGTTGATGAAGAAGAATTTTCTATTGCAGAAAATGAATATGGGGAAGAAATAGATCCACCATTGTTAGATTGGTACGCTAAGTTAAAATGGGATGAGCCAGAAGCTAGAGAAGCTTTAGAGCCTATGTTTTATACTCCTGCAGAAAGATTTTACAGAAGAAGAGAATTAGATGCTCGTAAGCTAATGTATGAGTATTACTGGATTGATTACAGAAGAGCAGCAAAAAGAGATAGCCGTGATTCTGAGGATCATGCGTTTAGTATGGATAGATCTAAGTTTATTATGAGGGATGTTATAAATGTTTACCCTGATACTCTTGCTTGGATTCATGATTTAACATACTCATTTAATGAACCAATGACAAAAAATTATTTTTGGCATCCAGCTTATGACGACTACCCAGTTGTTGGAGTTTCATGGAAACAAGCCACTGCATTTTGTATTTGGAGAACCCAATTATTGGAAAGTTTTTTAATAGGAAATGGTTCTGCAATTGTTAATGATTTTAGATTGCCAACTGAATCAGAGTGGGAGTGGGCAGCAAGAGGTGGTTTAGATTTAAGTCCTTACCCATGGGGTGGACCATACATTAGAAATAGTAGAGGTTGTTTCTTAGGTAACTTTAAGCCAATGAGAGGTAACTATATTGATGATGGAGGTTTCCATACCGTTAAAATTAACTCATATAACCCAAATGATTTTGGTTTATATTGTATGGCAGGAAATGTTGCTGAATGGACTAGCAACGCATTTGATGAATCAGCTTATAATTTTGCTCATGATTTAAATCCTGATTATGTTTATGATGCCAAAGAAAATGACCCCCCTTCTTTAAAAAGAAAAGTAATTAGAGGTGGTTCATGGAAAGATGTTGGATATTATTTACAAACATCAACTAGGACATACGAGTATCAGGATACTGCAAAATGTTATATTGGCTTTAGATGTGTCATGACATACTTGGGAAGATCTAAAGCAGACAATTTATAATTAGTAATTTATTAACCTATCTATATAATTAACTTTTTAAAAACTAAAACTTATGGGATTTGTAGAATTTTTATTTGAAACGAAAAAAGGGAAAACCATTATGGCCATTATTTATGGTGTTGGTGGTGGTATTGTTATTATTGGTGCACTATTTAAGATTATGCACTGGCCAGGAGCAGCACTTTTCCTTATTTTAGGACTTGGTGTAGAAGCAATGATTTTCTTTGTGTCGGCATTTGAGCCTCCACACATGGATTTGGATTGGACGCTGGTTTATCCAGAATTAGCAGGAATGGATGATGAACATGGTCACGGGGGTGGAGCCATTTCTAACAAGCCTGTTACTGAGCAGTTAGACGATATGTTATCAGAGGCTAAAATTGGACCTGAATTAATTGAAAGCTTAGGTCAAGGATTAAGAAGTTTAAGTGATAATGCAAATAAATTATCTCAAATTTCTGATGCATCTGTTGCAACCAATGATTACACAGATAGCTTGAAAAACGCATCTACAAAAGTATCTGATTTAGCTGATACTTATGTACAAGCTTCACAAGCATTAACTGGGTTGTCTGATGCAGCTCAATCGGGTTCTTCTACAGGAGAAGAATTACAAAAAATGGCATCTACTTTAGAGGCATTGAATAAATCATACGAAGTTCAATTAACTGGTTCGCAACAACAAGCAGAAACGATGACAACAATGTATCAAGGAATTACTTCATTGATGACTAATTTAACTGACTCTGTTGAAGATACGAAGAGATATAAAGAAAATATTTCGGAGTTATCAGTTAATTTATCTAAACTGAATACAGTTTATGGTAACATGTTAACTGCAATGAGTGTTCCAACAGGAGCATAATTTAATATATTTTTAAACTTATAAAAAAACTTTAGATTATGGCTTCAGGAAAATTGCCACCACGGCAAAAAATGATAGGTCTTATGTACCTTGTACTACTTGCATTACTTGCAATGAACGTTTCTAAATCTATTTTGGAATCATTTATGACAATTAATGATGGTATAGAATCTACTAAAAAAACATTCGCTGAAAAAAATGCTTTTTATTATGAAGCATTTGATAGGGCAGCACAAGAAAGCCCTGCTGCAAAAACTTTTGCAGATAAGGCTTATGAGGTTAAGAAAATGGCTGATGATATGGATACTCATATTAATCAGTTGAAGAGTAAAATTATTGAGTTAACAGATGGAATACCAAAAGAAGTTGCTGATACGATTAACGTTAGAAACGTAAATGCTAAAGATAACTATGATCAACCAACTTATGTTATGGGTATTGCAGACCCTGCTAAACCAGTAAAAGTTAATGGGCTTGAAGAATTTAGTGGAATTACGTTAAGAGAAAAATTAAACGCTTTTGAATCAGGTGCACTAGCTGTATTTGAAAATAAAGATATTCAAGCAGATATTGCTTCAAAGATTGCGTATTTAAAAACACCAGAAATTGTTAATAGTGATGGGAAAAAAGATCCATGGGAAGTTGGAGTTTTTTATCATATACCATTAGCGGCAACAATTACTATGCTTTCTAAAATTCAATCTGATGTTAGAACTGCCGAAGCAGAGGTAATTGCTAAGCTTTATGAAAATATTGATGCAGGAGGCGTATCATTTAATAAAGTTGATGGTTTTGCTTATACTAAAAAAGCATATGTAATGGATGGGGATACTTTTAAAGCTGAAATATTTACAGCAGCCTATGATGACAGGGTTGAGCCTGAAATTTTTATAGGACAGGTTGATAGTTCACTTATTCTTAAAGGTGAAACAGATGAGAATAAAATCATGCAAGGGACTAAAAAAGATAGTTGGGAAGCAACTGCTGCTGGTACTGAAGGGTGGTATAAACTAGAGGATATTAGAGGTGGTAAAGGTTACTTAGCTGTTAAACAAGGAATGGGAGT
>CAXBPN010000020.1:0-18207 GCA_963977515.1 uncultured Flavobacteriales bacterium | reverse complement strand
TTTCTCCACTTATTGCCTTAATGAAAGACCAGGTTGAAAATTTAACCAAACGAGGAATTAAAGCGGTTGCCATTTATTCTGGAATGACAAGCCGAGAAATAGATATTACACTCGATAATTGTGCTTATGGCGATGTTAAGTTTTTATATGTTTCGCCCGAACGAATTGAAACCGAAATTTTTAAAGAACGGTTAAAGAAAATGAATGTGAATTTATTCGCTATTGATGAATCACATTGTATTTCTCAATGGGGTTATGATTTTCGTCCTTCTTATTTAAATATTGCTCATCTCAGAGAATTAAAACCCGACATTCCATTTATAGCACTAACTGCAACGGCTACGCCAGATGTAGTTGAAGACATCCAAAAACAGTTAAAATTTAAGCAACCTAATGTGTTGCAAAAAAGTTTTGAGCGTAAAAACATCGCTTATGTTGTCGTTCACGAAGAAGACAAATTAACACGATTGGTTAAAATATTAAACAGCATAAAAGGAACTTCTGTGGTTTATGTAAACAATAGAAAACGAACAAAAGACATTGCTTATTTCTTATACCAAAATGGCATTTCTGCCGATTTTTACCATGCTGGACTAACCAACGAAGAGCGAAATACCAAACAAAATAACTGGATAAATAATACTACGCGAGTTATCGTTTCTACCAATGCTTTTGGAATGGGAATAGACAAACCAGATGTGAGAACGGTTGTTCACATGGATTTACCTTCATCGCTAGAAGCTTATTTTCAAGAAGCTGGAAGAGCCGGAAGGGATGAGCAAAAAGCTTATGGTATTTTATTGTTGGAAGAAAACGACCGATTAAATTTAGAGGCAAACATTACCAACAGTTTCCCCGATTTAGACACGATAAAAAACACCTATCAAGCTTTAGCAAACTATTTCCAAATACCCATTGGATCTGCATTAAACGAAAGTTACTTTTTTGATATTGCTGATTTTAGTAAACAATACAACTTTAAAGCCTTTACCGTTTTTCATTGCTTAAAATTTTTAGAAAAAGAAGGCTACCTCTATTTATCGGATGCTAATTTCAATCCTTCACGCATAAAGTTTGAGTTAAACAAAACTGCCCTATACGAGTTTCAAGTAAAAAACCCGAAATACGATTCATTTATAAAAACCATTTTACGTTCTTATGCTGGTTTATTCGAAAACTTTACAAAAATTAATGAGTTTGAAATTGCTAAACGACTAAAAACAACAAAAGACAAAGTTGCTGATGGTTTGCATTACTTAGCCAAACTGGAAGTAATTAGCTACGTTGAACAAACCAATTTACCTCAATTAACTTTTTTAACTCCTCGATTAGAAAGCAAATCGCTTTACATCTCAAAACAACACTACCACGACCGTAAAGAAATTGCTGTGAAAAAGATGGAAAGTGTAATTTATTATGCTTTTTCTAAACACAAATGTAGAAGTCAAATCTTATTGAGTTATTTTGGAGAAAAGGAAAGTTACCGTTGTGGTATTTGTGATGTTTGCTTAGAAAGAAATAAATTAGAATTGAGCGATATCGAGTTTTCTTCTGTGTCTGATCAAATCAAAAAACTATTAAAAGAGCAACCACTAAACATTACCGATTTAGTAAATAATATCAAAAAGGTAAAAGAAGATAAAACCATTAAAGTAATTCAATGGTTGATGGAAAATCATAAAATTATAACGAACGATAAAAATTTACTGGAATGGCGGAAATAAGTTGGCAGGTAAAACACTTTAATGAACTAACCGTTCCTGAATACCATGATTTATTGTTTTTACGAATAGAAGTTTTTGTGATTGAACAAGATTGTCCTTACCAAGATGTTGACAATAAAGACAAAGTCGCTTATCATGTTTTTGGAACAAATAACAAAAACGAAACAGTTGCTGTAGCAAGGATTTTACCTCAAAATGTTTCTTATCCCGAAATTTCAATTGGAAGAATTGCAGTAGATAAAAACAACCGAGGTACAGGAATTGCTGATGATTTAATGAACACTTGCTTTGATTTTATTGAAACCCAGTTTGGCAAACAGCCAATTAGAATTTCAGCACAACAATATTTATTAAACTTTTATAGCCGACATAGTTTTAAGCAAGTAAGTGAAATGTATTTAGAGGATAATATTCCTCATATTGAGATGTTAAGGAGCCTCCCTAACCTTTCCAAAGGAGGGGGACAAATTCGCCCGAAGTGAGGAAATAAATAGTGAAAAATTAATCAAACTATAGTTTGTTTTAGTAGTAAAAACACAGGCTTAATTTTTAATTTAAATGGAATGTAAGTTTTATCCGTTTTCAACGTCAATTAGAATGGATACAAATAAAAAACATGCAACACATTATAAAAATCATAGCTATCCTTATTTTTGGATTACTTATAACTAACACTACTATGGGACAAGGCACAGTTAAAAAAAATAAACTTAACGAGTTAGAACAATACGTTATTATTAATAAAGGAACTGAACGTCCTTTTACAGGAGAATATACTGACCATAAAGCAAAAGGCGTTTATTTATGTAAACAATGTGATGCCCCTTTATATAATTCAGCACATAAATTCGAATCTCAATGTGGCTGGCCAAGTTTTGATGATGAAATTGAAGGAAGTGTAACTCGTATTCCTGATGCTGACGGTAGAAGAGTTGAAATTGTTTGTGCAAAATGTAAAGGGCATTTAGGGCATGTTTTTGAAGGCGAGCATTTTACAGATAAAAATACACGTCATTGTGTAAATTCTATTTCATTAAAGTTTAAGGCTTTAGAAGAGTAAGTAATCCCCTTTTCATTTTGTAAGTTTGTCGTTTATTAAAATAGATGATAGAATTACCTCAAATTGAAACTCAAAAAATTGCCATAAAACTAAAGCCAAATGCAGAAGTTTTAGTAAAAAAAGGACATCCTTGGGTTTTTGATGAAAGTATTACCAAACAGAATATAGAAGGTAAAGCTGGAGATTTGGTCATTATTTTTGACAACCGAAAAAATAAGTTTATGGCTGCCGGATTATATGATCCTAATTCCCCTATCAGAATAAAAATATTACAAGCTAACCAACCTTTTACCTTTAACAAAGCTTGGTTAAAAGAAAGAATTGAAGCTGCTTATAAAAAACGATTACCCTTATTAGCAACCGAAACGAATAGCTACCGTTTGCTTTATGGTGAAAATGATGGTTTACCTTCGTTAATTGCTGATGTTTATGACAATGTATTGGTGGTAAAACTCTATTCTCAAATTTGGCTCCCTTATTTAAACGATATTTTTCCTACACTTTTAGAAATTTCAAAAACTAAAACATTGGTTTTACGAATGAGTAGAAATGTACAAAAAGAAGGAAATCAGTACAATTTAAAAGATGGGCAAATCGTTCACGGAGAACTAGAAAATGAAGTGATAATATTTACCGAACATGGCGTAAAATTTTCTGCCAATGTAATTTATGGGCACAAAACAGGATACTTTTTAGACCATAGAAACAATAGAAAACGAGTTGGAGAATTAGCAAAAAATAAAACTGTACTAGATGTATTTTCTTATGCCGGTGGATTTTCTGTACATGCTTTGGCTGGTGGAGCAAAAGAGGTTACTAGCTTAGACATCAGTGCTCCAGCATTAAAAATAGCCGAAGAAAATGCTCAGCTTAATCCTCATACAGGAAAACATTTAACCATAGTTGGTGATGCATTTGACGAGTTAGAAGAGTTAGCTTATCAAGATAAAAAATTCGACATCGTGGTGATTGACCCCCCTTCGTTTGCAAAAAGCAAATTAGAAGTAGAAGGTGCAATAAAGAGTTATCGAAAACTAGCAATACTAGGATTAAAACTCGTTAACAAAGGAGGCACTTTAGTTTTAGCGTCTTGTAGTTCAAGGGTTTCATCTGATGATTTTTTTGAATTAATAGAAACAACATTACAAACTGAAAATGCAAATTATAAGGTATTAGAAAAAACCTTACACGATATCGATCATCCTATAGGATTTAAAGAAGGAGCTTATTTAAAATGCATCTATATTCAAATTAAATAATAACTCATTTTAAAATACTAAGTTTGAAATTCAAAAAAATAAAAACACCATGAGCTTAATACAAGAAGTACAAGACCGTAACGGAAACCAATGTGAATTGTGTGCTGCTAGTGACAACCTAACAGTTTACAATGTTGCACTAATACAAAGTAAAAATGCTGATGAAAGTGCTAATATTTGTGGTACTTGCAAGGATCAAATTGAAAATCCAGATAAAATGGACCCTAACCACTGGCGTTGTTTAAACGATAGTATGTGGAGCGAAGTTCCAGCAGTAAAAGTGTTAGCTTGGCGTATGCTAAACAGATTAAGAGGTGAAGGTTGGCCAGTTGATTTATTAGACATGATGTATTTGGAAGATGATGTATTAGCATGGGCAAGAGAAACAGGAGAAGGAAATGATGGTAGTGATGCCGTTGTACATAAAGATAGTAATGGAGCTACTTTAAGTTCTGGTGACACCGTTGTTTTAATTAAAGACTTGAATGTAAAAGGTGGCGGGTTTACTGCAAAACGTGGTACTGCTGTTCGTAATATCTCTTTAGTACACGATAATGCAGAACACATTGAAGGAAGAGTTGAAGGGCAACAAATTGTGATTTTAACGCAATATGTAAAGAGGTCATAATCTTAAAAGATAATTTATTAAAAAGCAAGGCTAGTCATTAGTCTTGCTTTTTTTATGGCAATTTACTACTTGACTTTGTCATAAAAAACAGCTAACTTAAGTCGTTTAACAACAATTTTATATCACATTAAAACGTGACATAGAATAGCGTTGGGTGTAATTACAGATATTTTGATTTTATACCAATTATTGGTATATTTACATAAAATCATTTATTATGAACAAAAATACATCCATATCACTCGGTAATTATTTTGACCAATTTGTCCAAAGCAGAATAGCTGAAGGGCGATTTAAAAATGTAAGTGAAGTTATTCGTGCAGGACTTAGACTTTTAGAAGAAGAAGAAAGTAAAGTTATCGCTTTAAGACATTCTATTCAAGAAGGAATTGACAGCGGAATAGCAAACAGCTTTGACCCTAAAAAACATTTAGAATCACTTAAAGCTAAAAAGCATTAAATGGCTAAATATAAGTTAACCAATAAAGCTGTTGAAGATTTAGCTGAAATTTGGGAATATACATTTGAAGAATGGTCGGAACAACAAGCTGATAATTATTATGAAATGTTAATTTCAAATTGTAAAGAAATTGCAGGTAATCCTAATTTAGGAAAGACCTATGATGGAGTTACTAAAGGGCTACTTGGTACAAGAGTAAATCGACACGTTATTTTCTACAGAAAAACAGATGAAGATTATATTGAAATTATCCGAATATTACACGGAAGAATGGATTTGAAAAAACGAATATTAAAATAAGCTACACCCAACAAAGAACTGTGCTAAAAAACAACTAAAAATTGATTTATTTTTTAATTTAAAGCTGGATTTATACTTCTATACTCATTATCATAAACTAATCCTGATTTAGCTATTGCAAAAACCTGTTTTAAAAGCTTATTACAAACAGCTATCAATGCTAATTTCTTACTTTTCCCTTTTGCTACTATCCGATCATAAAGAGCCTTGCAGGCCTTATTGTGTTTACAGGCTGTAAAGCTGCACATAAACAATAAGTTACGTAGCTTTTGATTCTCCAACCATCGAAGCTTCTCCTTTAGAGTTTTTACCTTGGGCTTTTCATTTATTTTTAAATGGTAAAGCCGAAAAAATGCTCAACACCATTAATGAAACATCAGTTTCAACTTGTTTACTTTATAAACCATCGTCTATTATTAATAACGGCAATTGTGGCAACTACAAATACTGTGGTTTAATTTGTCGTTTGTTTGGTTTTGCTGCCAACACCGATAAATACCAAAATTTGAGGTTGGCCACCTGTAAAATTATTAAAGAGGGACAAATAGCCAATTACAATAGCACAGCCGAAGCCATACAAAAAGGATTGTCTATTCCTGTTTTTACAGATTATTATATGCAATTAAACCAAATAGATTTTAATATGGGGAATATAATGTTGCCTGTAAATAAAGCTCTTAAAATGGCTTTGGAAGAAGTTTTACAATATTATACTTACAGACCGTTTCCAAATAAAAAAACTGCTTAGTTCTTTATTTAAGTATCTCATTAAACTTTATCTCATCAATAATTTCAATACCTAAATCGGTTGCTTTTTGTAATTTGCTTGGTCCCATATTTTCGCCAGCAACAATGTAGCTCGTTTTTTTAGAAATAGAACCCGATACTTTACCACCATTCTGTTCAATCAAATGTTTTAGTTCATCTCTACTAAACAAACTAAACACACCAGAAACAACAAAGGTTAATCCAGTTAATTTATTGGTTGTATTGGCTAATTGTTCTTCGCTCAACTCAAATTTTAAACCTATTGTTTTTAATTTCTCAATGAGTTGTTGGTTATACTCCACACTAAAAAAGTGACGAATACTTTCTGCAATTTTATCACCTATTTCATTAGCAGCAATCAATTCTTCAAGTGTTGCATTTTTAATGGCATCTATACTTTTAAAATGTTTGGCTAATTTTTTCGCCACCGTTTCTCCAACATATCGAATGCCTATGGCATATAAAACACGTTCAAAAGGAATTTGTTTTGAAGTAATTAAACCATCAATAATGTTTTGCGATTTCTTTTCTTGAAAGCTTTCTAAAGCTACCAATTGCTCAAAATTAAGTTGATACAAATCGGCAATGTTTTTTACCAATCCTTGCTCGTATAATAAATCGATGGTCTCTTCCCCTAAGCCGTCAATATTCATAGCCTTACGACTAATAAAATGCTGCATCTTCCCTTTTATTTGAGGTGGGCAACCCCACTCATTTGGACAAAAGTGTTTGGCATCACCTTCCGTTCTTACTAATTTCGTATTACATTCTGGGCAATGCGAAATGTAAACTGTTGGCTCAGAAAATATATCTCGTTGTGTTGCTTCTACCCCAACAATTTTAGGAATAATCTCTCCTCCTTTTTCTACAAAAACAGTATCGTTTACTCTTATATCTAATTTTTCAATTTGGTCGGCATTGTGCAACGAAGCTCTTTTTACTGTAGTTCCTGCCAATTGTACTGGTTGTAAATTAGCTACTGGTGTAATTGCTCCAGTTCGTCCTACTTGGTAAGTTATTTCTAATAGTTTAGTTGAAACTCGTTCGGCTTTAAACTTATAAGCTATTGCCCATTTTGGCGATTTAGCGGTAAATCCTAACTCTTCTTGCTTTTGGTAAGAATTTACCTTAATCACTATTCCATCAATGTCAAAGTTTAAGTTATTTCTTTCTTTATCCCAATAATTAATAAACTCAAATACTTCATCAATGCTCGTACATTTTTTAATGTATTTATTTGTTGATTTAGGCACATTAAAACCCCATTTACCAGCAGTTTCTATCGATTCAAAATGCGTTTTAAATGGCAAGTTTTCTCCCAATACAAAATATAAATAACTACTTAATCTACGTTGAGCTACAATTGTAGAGTCTTGCATTTTTAAAGTACCAGAAGCCGTATTTCGAGCATTGGCATACAATTGCTCTCCTATTTCTTCTCGTTCGTTATTCAATTCTTCAAAAACAGTTTTCGGGAAAAATATTTCTCCTCTAATTTCAAATTCATCTGGATAATTATCTCCAATTAATTCGAGAGGAATAGAACGTATTGTTTTTACATTTTCAGTTACATCATCTCCTTGTACACCATCTCCACGTGTAATTGCCTGAAAAAGTTTACCATTTTTATACGTAATACCTATTGCAACTCCATCATACTTTAATTCGCAAACATATTCTAGCTCTCCTTCTACTAATTTCTTAATTCTTGTTTCAAAATCGGTTATTTCTTCTCTACTATAACTATTACCCAGCGATAACATTGGGTATTTGTGTTTTATTGTTTTAAAATTTTTTGTAATGGTTCCTCCCACCCTTTTTGTTGGTGAATTTTCATCAGCTAATTCAGGAAATTGTGCTTCTAGTTTTTGTAATTCTTCTAACAACATATCAAAATCATAATCACTAATTGTAGGCTTGTCAGCCATGTAGTAATTATAGTTGTGCTGATTAATTTCTGTACTTAAACGAGTTATTTTTTCTTGGGCTTCTGTTGGAGTCATTCTATTTATTTAAGACTTCCTAAATTAAAAATTCTAATGCTTAGTTCGTAACTTTACCCAACTATTTTACCAACATTATGACCAAATTAGAAGAAGCAAAAGAATTATTTAACATCAATAAGTTTAATGAAGCTATTGAGTTGTTTAATGATTTCTTAGTTGAACAACCTAACCATGCTGATGCTCTTTTTTTTAGAGGAATTTGCTATCGAAAAATAGAAAGTTATCAATTATCAATAAATGATTTTACAGCAATAATTGAACGCCTAAGCGATGAGGCAACTATTTACAGTGAAAGAGCTGTAAGCTACTTTCATTTTAAAAATTACAAGGCTGCTGTTCTGGATTTAAATAAAGCGGTTGAGTTAGAACCTAATAATCCTTACCGATACTCAAGTAGAGCTTATATTCGTGCTTATATTGACATTGATGGTGCTATGGCTGATTATGAAAAAGCCATTGAACTTGACCCTCAAGATGATATCTCGTACAATAACTTAGGTTTATTACAAGAAAATCAAGGTAGCATGAGACAGGCTCAAGAGAATTTTGAACGAAATAAACAAATAATAGAAAACACTTCAAAAGCCCCTACACCTTTACCAAAAGTTAAAAAACAAGAAATGGAAGAAGAAAATTTAACTTTTTGGAAGGTAATGAAACAATTAATAACTTCTAAAAAAACACAACAAGAATTTGGTAGCTTTTTAAAAGCTGGATTTAAGAAAAAATAGTTTAGCAAGCCCTTTTTCTTAGTATTGAAGTTGCTTTATCATATTCTGTAGAGTCAATTTTGTCCGACAAATAAATACCTCCATTATAAACTGTTTCTATTGCCTCTATATAAGTAGATGCTATTTCGCCTTTTGTTACATAACCAGAAACCCCTGATTTAATCATGTCAACGATATAACCTGCAGAGGTATGTAAAGAAAAAGCAATTATTTTAACGTTAGAGTTAATTTTTTTTATTTGTCGAGTAGCTTCCATTCCATTCATTTTAGGAAGGTTAATATCCATTAAAATGATATCATATTGATTAGGATTTTTTTTAATAACATTAACAGCTTGTTCGCCATCAATAGCTTCTTGCTTAATGTTAATTCTTGGATATTTGCCTAATAAAACTTTTAAGCCATCTCTAATTACATCTCTGTCGTCAACTAGTAAAATATTTATCGTTTTCATATTGGGTATATTTAATGTTATCTAAACAAACATACAAAATATACAAACTCAAGTAAACAGCTAATCTACTGATTTACAACGTTAAAAAACTGATTTTTTACTACGTATAACTACTGAAAAAAAAGAATAAGGATTACTTCGTCCTAATCAAACGAACGCTTACAGCATCAATGTGTCCGCCTAAAGGTGGATTTAATTTTGAAACTTTAAAATTGATTTTGTTGATGGTTTCAAACTCATTAAAAAGAACAGTAATACACCTATCTGCAACATGTTCTAATAATTTAGAGGGGGTTTGCATTTCTTGATTTACCAACTGAAAAACAGTTTGATAATTTACAGTATCAGCTAAACTATCCGACTTTGCTGCTGCTGTTAAATCAACATCTAATTCAATATCCACAATAAAATTAGTACCTATTAAGGTTTCTTCTTTAAAACACCCATGATAAGCATAAATTTTAGCACCTTCTATGTAAATTTTTCCCATATTTTTCAGTAACTAGTCTTCAGTAAACAGTTGTCAGTTTTTTTAAATAAACTTTTCATCCTACAACCTTTCTAACTCATTTCTTAGCCCAACCGTCTTTTAAGGTAGCCGTTCTATTAAAAATTAAATGTTCAGCCGTTGAATCATCATCAACACAAAAATACCCTATACGCTGAAACTGATAACGTTCTTGTGGTCTTGCATTTTTTAAGGCTAACTCAATCACACAATCGTTCATTATTGTTAATGAATCAGGATTGATGTGCGATTTAAAATCAACTTCTTTTTCTCCGTCTGGCGACTCAACTGTAAATAATCTGTCGTAAGCATTTACCTGTGCTTTAACATGATGCGAAGCCGAAACCCAATGAATTGTACCTTTTACTTTACGATTACTTTCTTCCGTTCCACTTCCGCTCTTACTTTTTTCATCGTAAGTACAATGTACTTCCACAACATTTCCATCAGCATCTTTAACAGCTTCTACTCCATTAATAATGTAGCCATGTTTTAAACGAACCTCTTTTCCAATTCCTAATTTGAAAATCTTGTTTGGGCATTCTTCTAAAAAATCATCTCGCTCTATAAAAATCTCTCTTGAGAATATCATTTCTCGTTGTCCTGCATTTTCATCCTCTGGATTATTTTCAGCCATTACAACCTCTGTTTTCTCTTCTGGATAGTTTGTTAAAACTAATTTTAAAGGATTTAAAACAGCCATTATTCTATTGGTTGATTTATTTAAATCTGTACGAATACAAGACTCCAATAAAGCAACATCAATCATTTGATCTCGTTTAGAAACTCCTGCAACATCAATAAATTTATGAATTGCTGCTGGTGTGTAACCTCTTCTTCTTAAACCTGAAATTGTAGGCATTCTTGGGTCGTCCCAACCACTTACAATTTTATCTTCAACCAACTGCATTAGCTTACGCTTACTCATTACAGTATAGTTTAGGTTTAGCCTTGAAAATTCTCTTTGCTTTGGTCTAACTTTAGTTTTGTCACATACTTGATCTAAAAACCAATCGTATAATTCTCTATGTGCTTTAAATTCTAACGAGCATAACGAATGTGAAATTTGTTCGATATAATCAGATTCTCCATGTGTCCAATCGTACATTGGGTAAATGCACCAATCGCTTCCTGTTCTGTGATGTGATTTATGCATAACTCGATACATAATTGGATCTCTCATTAACATGTTGGTATGTTTCATGTCAATTTTAGCTCTCAAAATATGTTCCCCCTCTTTAAATTCTCCTTGCTTCATTCTGTTAAACAAGTCTAAATTTTCTTCAATACTTCTATTTCTAAAAGGTCCATCTGTACCTGGAACTGTTGGTGTTCCTTTTTGAGTTGCCATTGCTTCTGACGATTGAGAATCGACATAAGCTTTTCCATTTTTAATCATCGAAACAGCCCAATCATATAGTTGTTGAAAATAATCAGATGAATAACATTCTTCTGCCCATTTCAAGCCCATCCAATCTAAATCAAATTTAATTGCATCTACAAATTCTTGTTCTTCTTTTGAAGGATTGGTATCGTCAAACCTAAGGTTTACTGGAGCATTGTATTTAGCTCCTAAACCAAAGTTTAAGCAAAATGCTTTGGCATGACCAATGTGTAAATAACCATTTGGTTCTGGTGGAAATCTAAATTTCAATTTATCCGATGAAAATCCATCCTTTAAATCTTCTTCAATGATTTGCTCAATAAAATTAAGCGGTCTTTTTTCTTCTTTATGATGTTCCATTAGGCTGTTATTTCTTTCTTTATATTCTCAATGCCTGATTTTAACCTATTTATCGACTCTTCCTTTCCTAATACTTCCATAATATCGAATAATGAAGGTCCTCCACCAACTCCTGTGAGTGACAAACGTATAGCAATCATTGCTATTCCGAAACCTAGTTCTTTTTCTTCAACGTAAGTTTTAAACGCCAATTCTAAAGCTTCGGCATTAAATTCTGTACCTGAAAATACTGTAATTAAATCAGTAACAATTTCAGATGAATTCTCTTTCCATTTTTTCTTGACTGTTTGTTCATCATAAACAGTAGGAGCTTCAAAAAAGTAACTTCCTTGTTCTAACATTTCATTTACAAATGAAACTCTTTCTTTCATTAAACCACATACTTTAGCTGTAAAATCATCTGATAAATTAGTATGTCCATTATTTACCAAAATTGGAGTAAGAATTGAGGCTAACTCTTCATTCGATTTAGTTCTCAAGTATTGTTCGTTAAACCATTTTGTTTTATCTGGATCAAATTTAGCTCCTGATTTCCCTACTTTCTCCAATGAAAATGCTTCAACTAATTCCTCAAAAGAAAATATTTCTTGTTCTGTTCCAGGGTTCCATCCTAAAAAAGCTAACATATTAATATGAGCTTCTGGAAAATAACCTGACTCTCTAAATCCTGAAGATTTTTCTCCCTCAGGAGAAGTCCATTCGATAGGAAATACCGGAAAACCTCCAGCATCACCATCTCTTTTACTCAACTTCCCATTTCCATTAGGTTTTAGAATTAAAGGTAAATGAGCAAATTGTGGCATCACATCTTCCCAACCTAATAATTTATATAATAAAACATGCAAAGGTGCTGAGGGTAGCCATTCCTCTCCTCTAATTACGTGGGTAATTTTCATCAAATAATCATCTACTATATTAGCTAGGTGGTAAGTTGGCATTCCGTCTGATTTATACAATACTTTATCATCCAAGTTTGTAGTATCTACAGAAACCCAACCTCTAATTACATCTTTAAATTTAACTTCTTCATTTCTAGGAATTTTTACACGAATAACAAAAGGGTCTCCTGTAGAAATCTTAGCTTCTACCTCTTCTTTCGAGAGCGTCAACGAATTTTTCATCGTTAATCTACTCGTAGCATCATACTGTTGTGAATTTCCACCTGCAGCTTTTAATCGCTCACGCATTTGGTCTAATTCTTCCGCAGTATCGAAAGCATAATATGCTTTACCTGATGCTAAAAGTTGGTCAACATACTTTTTATAAATTCCTGCTTTATTTCTTTCTGATTGATGATAAGGTCCGAATTCTCCTCCAACTCCTACACCTTCATTTGGTGTAATTCCACACCATTTTAAAGCTTCTAAAATATAATCTTCAGCTCCTTTTATATAACGAGTTTGGTCAGTATCTTCTATTCTTAATAAAAAATCCCCTCCATGTTTCTTTGCAAATAAATAATTATACAATGCTGTTCTTACTCCTCCAATATGAAGGGGTCCTGTTGGACTAGGTGCAAACCTTACTCTTACTTTTTTTTCCATCTGATTTAATTAGGGCTGCAAATATACTAAACTGCTAAAATAAAAAGCCCCAAGTAGATTAAATACTTGGGGCTCATTTTATAAGGTTTATTCTTATTTTTTATCGATAAGAATTCGTTTTGTATAAACTTTTTGCCCATTATTTTCTATTGACAAAAAGTAAACGCCTGAATTCATCTCTTGAGTTGAAATCTTAACCGATTCTTGGTCGTTAATGTTTATTGATTTTACTGTTTTACCAACCACATCTGTAATAATTATCGAACCATTTTTATACGAAGAAAGGACCTCAACATTAAAATACTTGTTGGCTGGTATAGGGTAAATTTTTACTTCTTCCTTGTTTGATTTAGCTGACTCAACAGCCGTTACAAATGAAACTGTTTGGCAAGATGTATTTACATTACATCCATTTGAATCAGTAACAGTTAAACAAACGTTATAATTATTTGAAGTTAAATATGTATAAATAGGTGATTGTAATGTTGAAGTATCTCCATTACCAAAATCCCAATAGTAAGTATTTGCACTTGTTGACATATCAGTAAATTGATATGCTCCTCCTCCTAAACCTGTATAGTTGAAATTTGAAATTGATGTATCCAAAACTGTAACCATAATTGAAGAATCATCAACACAAGCTCCATTATATCCATAATGAGCAAAAGTTAAAGTAGATAGAAAATTTCCAGCCGAAGGATAAGTATATAATAATGTCGTATCAATCGTAGAAGTATTTATATTACCATAATCTAAAATAAAAGTAGTTTGTGCGGTATTAAACATTGAATTATCTGTAAAACTAGATGTATTAGTAAACAAAATATCATTCCCTAAACAAACAATACTTGAATCAACTATATAATTAGAACTAATTGTTTGCTCAAAAATTGGAGACATTAAAATATCAACATCCCATCCCCAACCTCTCATATAGTAGTTGTACCAAATGCCTTGATAAGCAATTGAGGCTAAGCCTTCTCCTGCTCCATCAGAGTTTACGCTGCTATTACTGGTATAAAATAATGTATCATTAAATCCTGCTGGGATTTCTAAGGCTATTGCAAAAGAATCGGTAATACTTATAGGAGCATCAAACATTAAAGCTTGTTCTTGATACCCAACATCGTAAATCGTAACTATAGATGAATCAATAAGTATAATTGGTTCATTAAAAGCATTAACTTTCATTACTTTAGCCATTAGTTGAATAGAATCAGCATTTCCTGGAATACCATCAAAATCTAACAACATATAAGCTGAAATTCCATGAATAATACCAGTACCAGAAAAATGATAATATTGAGCTGCACCTTCTCTCACTCCTGTTGCCATCGTATCTGCTTCCACTCCTGTAGTTTTTGTTTGAGGATAACGAATGGTATCTATACAAGATGTTGTTTTAGCAGTTGAATAATTTGGGATAGGAACTGTAACTGCTTCCTTAGATTTATTTTGTGCTAAAAGAGTTGAAATTGTTATACTTAACGAAAGTAAAAGAATGTAATATTTTTTCATAATATAAAGGTTTGATACAAACTATACGTACGAAAATAAAAAAAGGATGTTACAGCTATGACTATTCTGTTCCAGAAATTCCTTCTCCAGATTGGATAGCTGGCGTTTTGAAAAAACGTTTTTGGAAAATAAATATTAATCCAATACCAACCGAAATTGCTGCGTCAGCGACATTAAAAACGGGTCTGAAAAACAGGTAATCTTCTCCACCCCATAATGGGAACCAATCTGGAAATGTTCCACTAAAAAGAGGAAACCAAAACATATCTACTACTCTTCCATGGAGAAATGACTCATAGCCTCCTTCGGCAGGCATAAAAGAAGCTAATTGATTAAAACTGTCATTAAAAATTACACCATAAAAAGCACTGTCTATTATATTACCAATAGCTCCTGCCAATATTAAGGAGCCACATACTTTCAACCCTTTAGGAGTTGTTTTTGGCAAAGTAAATAGCACATAAGCAATACCTGAAACTGCAACTATTCGAAACAAACTAAGTGCTAATTTTCCCCATTCGCCACCAAACTCCATTCCAAATGCCATTCCTGGATTTTCTGTAAAATGGATGTAAAACCAATTACCTAACACAGGAAATTCCTGTCCTAAATACATCGTTGTTTTAATCCAAATTTTCACAAATTGATCAACAAATAGTACCAGAAAAATGATAACTAATGGCTTATTAAGTATGTCTAAAAATTTCTTCATTACTAAATAAAAAATCGCTTCAAAGTAAAAAACAATGAAGCGATTATGTTATTCTTGATTTTTATTGATTGTATTTTAAATTAAATAATATCTCGATTTTCATCGGAATTAATTCGATTTACCATGCTAAAGTATGTAACATTATTAACCTTGAGCGTTTTTAGCTTCAATGCTTAAAGTTGCGTGAGGTACAGCTCTTAATCTTTCTTTCTTAATTAACTTCCCTGTTTCTCTACAAATACCATAGGTTTTATTTTGAATCCTATTTAATGCATTATCTAAATTTCTAATAAATTTTTCTTGGCGTTGAGCCAATTGAGCTACTTCTTCCCTCGATAATGTTCCAGCACCATCTTCCATCATGTTAAATGAATGAATGGTATCATCTGTTCCATTATCATCTTTATGAGATAAAGAGTCTTTTAATCCGTCTAAATCTAATTTTGCTTCAGTAATTTTTTTCTCAATTAGTGCTTTAAATTCTGCTAATTCTTCGTCTGAGTATCTATTTTTTTCTGACATATTTAATAATTTTTTTAATTCAATTTTTCAATCGATATCATGGTCGAAATATTTTCTTCTATTTCTACTGATAATCCTTCATTTTGTTTCAGCTCATCAACCAAATCAAGTTGCCCCGCTAAAGTTTCCGAGCAAATATAATCTTTATTATTATTTACAGCATTATTTATTTCTTGATGTGATAAAATTTTCAAATAAATTTTATCCGTCACTTCTAAACCGCTGTCTTTACGTAAGTTTTGAATACGATTTACAAACTCACGTGCTATACCTTCTTCTCTTAATTCTTCACTTAAAGTGATGTCTAAAGCAACAGTAACTCCACCTTCAGTTATTACTAACCATCCTGGAATATCTTGTGTAGAGATTTCTACATCTGTTAATTCCAAAAGAACATCTTGTCCATCAATAGTTAATGATTTAACACCTTCAGCTTCAATTTCAGCAATTTCATCTGCTCCAAACTGATTTACAGTTGCTGCAATTTGCTTCATTATTTTACCGTACTTAGGCCCTAATGTTTTAAAATTTGGTTTAATACTTTTCACCAAAACGCCTGTAGTATCCATTAAGTACTCTAACTCTTTTACGTTGGTTTCTGATAAAATCAAATCTTCAACTGCTTCGAGCTGTCTCTTAAACTTATCGTTAAGAATAGGAACCATTATTTTTTGAAGTGGCTGACGAACTTTTAAACTTTCTTTTTTTCGTAAGCTCAACACCATCGAAGAAACTTGTTGTGCAATTGCCATTCGTTCTTCCAAATCTGTATCAATTGCACTTTCGTTAGCAGTAGGAAACTCTGATAAATGTACCGAAGTTGTATTTCCCTTGCCACTTACTGCAACTAAATCTGAATACAATTGATCCATATAAAATGGTGCTATTGATGAAGATAATTGAGCTACCACCTCTAAACATTTATATAAAGTTTGATAAGCAGCAATTTTATCTTGAGAATAATCTCCTTTCCAAAAACGTCTTCTACATAAACGAACGTACCAGTTACTCAACTCATCATTTACAAAATCTTGAATTACTCTACCTGCTTTCGTTGGTTCATAATCTGCATAAAATTCATCAACAGTTTTTATTAATGAATTTAATTTTGACATAATCCAACAATCAATTTCTGGTCTATCTTTTATTGCTACCTCATCTTCTGAATAAGTAAACCCATCTAAATTGGCATATAAAGCGAAGAAACCATACGTATTGTATAGTGTTCCGAAGAACTTACGTTGTACCTCTGTAATTCCGTCTAAATCAAATTTTAAATTATCCCAAGGTTGAGCATTGGTAATCATGTACCAACGAGTGGCATCAGCACCATACTTTCCTAATGTTTCAAATGGATCAGCAGCATTACCTAAACGCTTACTCATTTTTTGTCCATTCTTATCTAAAACCAAGCCGTTAGACACTACATTTTTATAAGCTACAGAATCGAAAACCATTGTTCCGATTGCATGAAGGGTAAAAAACCAACCTCTAGTTTGGTCAACTCCTTCAGCTATAAAATCTGCTGGACAGAAGCCCCCTCCAACTCCCCCAAAGGGGGAGAGCTTTTCAGGGTTTATTATTTTAGCAACTAATACGTCTATGGTTTCATTACCGTTTATAAAGACCACATTATATCCTAAATCATTTAAAATTTGTTTTCTAAAATTATATGCCGATATTAATTGTTCATTCGTAATTAAAAGAACTGTATTGCTAGTTAATTCGATAAAATCGACAGCTAATTCATCAATAATAAAATTTCGTTTAAAATTACCTTCTATATTTTTTAGCTTATTCTCAACTTCATCTAAAAGTGTTTTATATTCATCTTTTTTACATTCCTCTTTAATTTGATGATAAGCTACATATCTTGGTGACATTTCATCCCTCCCCTTAGGGGAGGTTAGGTGGGGCATTTCAAATGGGTAGTGATATTGTGCATAAGGCATAGAGCCTGAATCGAACCAAACGTCTATTAAATCAGCCTCACGTTTCATTGGTTTACCCGATGAAGAAACTAAAGTAATCTCATCTACATAGTTTTTATGTAAATCGAATTTATCATAGTTTGCTGCACTCATATCTCCTACCACAAAATCAGCTAACGGACTTGTTTGCATAAATCCTGCAGTAATTGATTTCTCAATCTCCCCTTTTAATTGCTCTACCGAAGAAATACAAATTTCTTCATCTCCTTCTTCTGTTCTCCAAATTGGAATTGGAATACCCCAATAACGTGAACGTGATAAATTCCAATCGTTTAAGT
>CAXBPN010000019.1:0-18968 GCA_963977515.1 uncultured Flavobacteriales bacterium | reverse complement strand
GTTCTACGTTTTTCTCCACCACTTAAATTATGTCCTAAATTTTTGCGAACATGCCCCAAACTAAACTCCTCAATTAATTCTTCTAAACGGTTTTTTTGCTCTTCTTTACTTAACGGCATCATTTCTAAAATTGCAGAAATATTATCTTCAACACTTAACTTACGAAACACCGAAACCTCTTGTGGCAAATAACCGATACCCATTTGAGCTCTCTTATACATCGGTGCTTGAGTAATTTCTTTTTCATCTAAAAAAACTCTACCCCCATTAGGTTTTATTAACCCAACTATCATATAAAAAGAAGTGGTTTTCCCTGCTCCATTTGGACCTAAAAGTCCAACAATTTCTCCTTGTTTTACTTCTATAGAAACGCCTTTTACAACCTCTCTTTTACCGTATTTCTTTTTTATGTTTTCGGCTCTTAAAATCATAAGTTAAAAATAAATATTTTTCTCGTCATTGCGAGACACGAAGTAATCTTATTATAATCGGTTTATTCAAGAAATCCTTCGACTCCGCTCAGGATGACAAAGAAGGCCTTTATTTATTGTTTTTAATTACTCGTTTAGCTATAAATATACTAAACTCATATAAAACTAGTAATGGAACCGCCATTAACACTTGACTAGAAATATCAGGCGGAGTAATTATTGCAGAAAGTATAAGCGTAACAACAATAGCGTGTTTACGATATTTTCGCATAAATTCTGGTGTAACTAACCCAACTTTTGCTAAAAAATAAACAATTAGTGGTAATTGAAAAACCAATCCACAAGCCAAGGTAATTGTAGTTACTGTAGAAATAAAAGAACTTAAACTAATCTGATTTTCCACTAAATCGCTCACCTTATAGTTCCCTAAAAATTGCACTGACAGAGGAGAAATTAAATAGTAGCCGAACAGAATTCCCAATGCAAATAAAAATGAGCCTGAGAAAACTAATCCTCTTGCATATTTACGTTCTTTAGCTTCTAATGCTGGAGCAATAAAACGCCATATTTCAAATAAAATATAAGGAAACCCTAAAATTAACCCTCCAATTAACGATACCACTAAGTGCATAGTAAACTGACCACTCATGGTAATATTAATTAAGCTAAAACTAATGTCATCCATACAAAGTGCATCTCCTTTTCCTAACAAATGAGATATTTTACAAAATAGCTCATAAGTCCAAAAGTCTGAACTTTTTTGAGCTAATATTACCTCATCAAAAATGAACGATTTAAGTGAAAAAATGGCTATCATAAAAACCAAAACTGCAATACTTGAGCGTACCAAATGCCACCTCAACACTTCTAAGTGTTCAAGAAATGACATGTCAGCTCTATTTTTGGTTTCCTTACTCATTTATTAAGTGGACAAATTTAATTATTTAATAAAGAATAAGGTTTTGTGATAATAAATAAAAAGATTCTTCGACTCCGCTCAGAATGACAATAAAGAAGCCTCCCTTTTGGGGAGGTTTGGAGGGGCTAATAATACTTAGCGTCTTTACTCAATTTGATATCATTAACAAACTGTTTAATTTTTTGCTCATCTTGTTTTTTGCAAACCATTAAAACATCATTTGTATCAACAACTATAAAATCATCTAAGCCTTGAAGCACTACTAATTTATCTTTAGGGACATTAATAATGTTCTTTTTTGAATCGTAAAGCATAACATTGTCTCCAACAACAGCATTTTGCTGATTGTCATGATCTAAATGGGTATAAATTGAACCCCAAGTACCTAAATCAGACCATCCAATATCTGCACTAATTACGTGTACATTCGTTGATTTTTCCATGATGCCATAATCGATAGAAATGTTCTTACAAACAGAGTAAGATTTCGAAATAAATTCTTTTTCTGCAGGTGTATTATAAATGCCTATTCCCTCTTTAAATATTCCATCCATTGTTGGTAAGAGCTTTTCAAATGCTTTATTAATGCTTTTTAAGCTCCAAATAAACATGCCTGAATTCCAACAAAACTCACCACTTTCAACAAATTGTTTAGCCAATTCTAAATCTGGTTTCTCAGTAAATGTTTTAACTTTTTTTATCTCATCATCACTTGAAGACACATTACTATCAAACTGAATATAACCGTAACCAGTATCTGGTCTGCTAGGAGTTATTCCTAATGTTACCAAACAATCGTTCTTTTCAGTATAAGCTAAAGCCATATTTACCACCTTAACAAATTCATCTTCTTTTAAAATAAGATGATCTGCAGGAGCAACAACAATATTTGCATTGGGGTTTTTCTCTGCAATTTTATAATTCGCATAAGCAATACATGGAGCCGTATTTCTTCTACTTGGCTCACAAATTATTTGCTCTTTTGTAATTCCTGCCAATTGTTCCAAAATCAAGTCTTCATACATTTCATTGGTAACAATATAAATGTTTTCTTCTGGGCAAATCTTCTTTAATCGACTATAAGTCTGTTGAATTAAGGTTTGTCCTGTACCTAATATATCAATAAATTGCTTGGGATGAGCGGTTGTACTCATTGGCCAAAAACGGCTTCCAATACCGCCTGCCATTATTACACAGTAGTTATTTTTGTTCAATTCTGTTTAATTTAATTTGCTTAGAGCAGCTTTAAGCTGTTCAAATAAAGTAGTTATTTCTTCGTAAACTGATGTTCCAACTGACAATCTATACCAAGTTGAATCTTTATCAGCACCAAAAGCATTAAAAGGTACAATTGCCAATTTCGCTTCTTCTAACAAGTAACGCGTTACATCTGCAGTAGTTTCTAAAACTGTTCCGTCTTCAGTTCTTTTACCAACTAAATTGAAGTTTACAGTCAAATATATTGCTGCTTCTGGAGCAATTGCATCAACATCAAATCCTTCAGATTTTAATTGAATCATTCCTTTATAAAAAGCATCAAGCCTTTTACTAATGTCATTTTTAAATGATGTTAAATAAGTGTCAATTGCATTATCGTCATTTAAATAATTAGCTGTTGCTACTTGCTCCGCTTTAGGCGACCAAGCTCCAACATGGCTCAATATCGATTTCATTTTATCGACAATTTTTTGAGGTCCAAAAGCCCAACCAACACGAACACCTGTTGCAGCAAATGCTTTAGAAATACCATCGATATATATCGTATAGTTCTTAATATCTGGACATAATGTTACTGGATCAACATGGAATGTATCGCCATGCGTTAATGTCCAATAAATTTGGTCATATAACAAATAAACAGGCTTTCTTGAACTTCCTCTTTTTTTATTTTCTTCTATAATTAAATCACAAATTTCTCTTAATCCTTGCTCTGTAAAAGTTGTGCCTGTTGGATTCAAAGGAGAACAAACTGCAACCAAAGTTGCTTCGCCAATGTGTGGTTTAATATCAGCAGCAGTTGGCATAAACTTATTCTCTGCCGTTGTCTTAATAATTATTTGTTGTCCGCTTGATAAATGTGTATAATGATTATTGTTCCATGATGGAACGGGGAATAACACTTTATCTTGTGGGTCTATTAACGTTTGATAAACAGCATATATTAATGGGCGAGCTCCGCCTGAAATCAATACTTGACTTGCTGGATATTCTAAGCCCTCTCTTGTATGCAAGAAACGAGAAACGGCTTCTCTTAACTCTTGAATACCATTAGCTGCAGGGTAATTAGTCTCATCGTTATTATACGCTTTTATAATTTCCTCTTTTAATTCAGATGGAATTGAAAATAATTTAGGATTAAAATCACCAATGGTAAGGTTATAAATTTTTTCTCCTTGAGCCATTTTTGCTTTTACTTCACCAGCAAGTTTAATAATTTCTGAACCGACAAGGTTTTCAGCCATTTTAGAAACTTTCTGATTTACAATTGGGTCGTGTAACGATGTATTCATTTTTATTATGTTTTTGACTTCGAGCGAAGTTAATAAAATCCAGTTATTGAAAGACTGTTTTTTAACAGCTTAGTTATTAACAAGTGTAATTTCTGCCGATCCATGAACCAAATACTGCTTATTTGAAGCGACTTCATTGCACAAGTATCGTGTTCTTCTTTTTTCTCCTTTGGTAAAAACTCTTTTATTATTAACTGAAAAATGAGCCCCCATAGGAATATCTGCCAAATAAGTTACTTTTTTTTCTTCGTTGTATTTATTTAAAACAACTGTTAAAGCTACATCCCGAACTGATGATGCTGCTGGATTTTTAGCATGTTCTACCAATACTTTTTTTATATCTTCAGGAAATACTTGATTAATTATCAACTCCATCAATAATGCAGAAAATTGATTTTTCCATTCACTTCCATGTGGCTGTAATCTTTTTTTATGATTTTCCCATACCAGTAAATGAGCAAATTCATGCGTAAGCGTAATTAAAAAAGCATATTGATTTAAATTACTATTTACTGTAATTTGATGTTTTGATGAACGATGCTTAACCCTAAAATCACCCAATTTTGTTTGTCTTTTCTTTGTGATTTTTAGATTAAAAGAATAATCAGCAAACCATTTTTCTATGATTGAAATGGAAGGCTCTGGAAGATAATTAGGTAATTCTTGAAACACGGTAACTAAGAGAATAAGGTATAAACAAGTAAGCTAGAAAAATATGCTAAAGCTCCCATGTAAACCAATTGTATTAATGGCCATTTGACAGAGTTGGTTTCTCGATAAACAATAGCTAACGTTGCCATACACTGCATAGCAAAAGCATAAAATATAAGTAAGGAATAAGTCGTTGCCTTGGTATAAAGCAATTTTCCTGTTCTTGAATTTTTAGCCAATAACATTTTTTCTCGAATAGTAGATGTATTATCCTCATCACCAACACTATACAATGTTGCCATTGTACCCACAAAAACTTCTCTTGCAGCAAAAGAGGTTACTAATGCAATTCCTATTTTCCAATCAAAACCTAAGGGTCTTATCACTGGTTCAATTGTTTTTCCAATTATACCTGCATAAGAAGATTCTAGCTTTTCAGCAGATTTCATTGATTCTAAATTATCTGTTGGATTTGTTTTTGCCAATTCTGTATATTTTGCATCAATTTGATCAAAAGTATCTGAAGGACCATAGGAAGACAGACCCCATAAAACAATAGAAATTGCAACTATAATTTTACCTGCATCAAATAAAAACACCCTTACTTTTCCAAAAATAGCTAAACTCACATTTTTCCATCTTGGCATTCTGTAAATTGGCATTTCCAACATAAAGCTACTTTTCTCTTTCGATTTAATTAGTGCTTTCATTACCCAAGCGGCAAGTAGGGCTGTAATAAATCCGATTAGGTAAAGCCCCATCATCAATATTCCTTGCATATTAAAAAAGCCAAAAGAACTTTCTTGAGGAACTACTAAGGCGATTAATAAAGAATAAACTGGTATCCGTGCTGAACAACTAATTAAAGGAGAAACCATAATGGTTATCAATCGTTCTTTATAGTTTGTAATTGTTCGAGCACCCATAATAGACGGAACGGCACAAGCGGTACTACTTAATAATGGAATAATTGATTTACCATTTAACCCAAAATTTCTTAGAATTCTATCCATTAGAAAACTTACCCTTGCCATATACCCTGTGTCTTCCAATATGATGATAAAAGCGAAAAGCATCGTTATTTGAGGGATAAAAACAAAGATACCACCAAGTCCAGCAATTATTCCATTTACAATTAAATCGTTGAGCATTCCTTGAGGCAATATATTACTAAGCCCATTGCCAAACATCATAAAACCATTTTCAATGAGTTCCATAGGATATGTCGACCAAGAAAAAATAGCCTGAAACATAATAAAAAGTAATCCTAAAAAAATTAAATATCCATATATTTTATGGGTAATAATATTGTCAATTTTTCGAGTTAATAGCGAAGATTTATCTTCTCCTTTGATAATTAAACACTGGTTAACTATTTGATTTATTTTATTATACCTCAGCATGGTTTCATCAACTACATTTGATGAAAAGGGCTGGTCAATAAACTTTGTTGGTTTAAATTGATGGTTAAGTATAGTATATTTTAAGTCATCTAATCCTTTACCTATTCTTGCGTTAATGGCTACAACAGGAATTCCTAATAAGAGTGAAAGTTTTTGAATTTTAATTTCATGATTGTTTTTTTGGAGCAAGTCCATCATGTTTAAAACCAAAATTGTTTTTTTGCCTTGGTCAATTATTTGAGTTAGTAAAAGAAGATTCCGTTTTAAATTTGTTGCATCAGCAACAACAACAATTATATCACCCTCTTCAGCATTACAAACACATTCTTTTGTTACTCTTTCGTCTTCCGAATTAGGAGTTAAACTATATGTTCCAGGTAAATCAACAATTTTTACCTTTTCGTTCTTCACATTAAAAAATCCTGATTTCTTATCTACAGTAACACCTGGGAAATTCCCAACTTTTTGATTTAACCCTGTAAGGACATTAAACAATGTACTCTTACCAGTATTGGGATTACCTGCAAGTAAAACTTTTACGCCTTTATGTTTTTCTTGTTGAGACAGAATTAATTGATTTTTGAGATTTCTATTTGCTTTGCATCAGCTTTTCTAATACTTATGTAATTAATTCCAGAAGCAATTATAATAGGATCATGAAGCGGTGCAATTCGCTCTACTTTTATTTTTTCTCCTAAAATAAAACCCATTGCTAACATTTGTAATGCTAAAGCCTCATCCCCAATTTGGAGAATGGTACCTGATTCGTTTTCTTTTAATTCGTCTAGTGTCATTATACTTATTTAGAATTAGTCTAAATAAAAATCAAATGTACCTGATTTTTTAGTTTAATTCAATGATTTATATCAGAATTTAAAGAAGTTATACTTTATTATGAGAAATATTTTTAGAATTACTCCAATGTGGACAAGAATTACACCTATTCTTTTTTCGTAACGAACATGAGGTAATTAATAATATTACTACAACAACAAAAGAAAAAGTGTAAACTCGAATTCTCATAAATCAAAGATAAATATTATATATCAAAGCTTCTCTATTTAATATTAATAATAGAAGTGTTACTTTTATAAATTATAATAACATGATAACTGCATTACACAACATAGGCTCCTATTTTTTATTGCTCGGGCGGGTATTTAAAAAACCTGATAACTGGAAGTTATATTGGAGACAAACTGTTCATGAAATGGTAAGTTTAGGTCTTGGTTCCCTTGGTTTGATTGCCATTATTTCACTTTTTATGGGTGCTGTGGTTACCCTTCAAACGGTATCAGCAATAAATAGCCCTTTAATTCCGCTATACACTGTAGGTTATGCAACCAGGCAATCTTTTATTCTTGAATTAGCACCAACTGTTATGTGTTTAATCTTAGCTGGTAAAATCGGTTCTAACATTTCTTCTGAAATTGGTTCTATGCGTATTACTGAACAGATAGATGCATTAGAGATTATGGGTATTAATTCTGCCTCTTATTTAATTTTACCTAAAATTGTTGCTGCTTTATTTACTATTCCTATCATCATTGTATATAGTATGTTTTTAGGTATAGTTGGAGGCTGGATTGTTGGAGCTTATTCTAGCATGCTTTCGGTAAGCGAATATGTGTATGGAATAAGGTGGGACTTCCAGTTATTCCACATTGTTTACGCATTAATTAAAACGCTATTTTTTGCTTTCATTATCACAAGTGTTCCTTCTTATTATGGTTTCTACACAAGTGGGGGAGCTTTAGAGATAGGAAAATCAAGTACAAAATCTGTAGTATATAGTAGTATTACTATTTTAATCATTAATTATATACTCACTCAACTCCTTCTTATATAAATGATTGAAGTTAAAAATATAAGAAAGTCATTTGGCGACAACGAAGTTTTAAAAGATATTTCTATTACTTTTAAAAGAGGTGAAATTAATTTAGTAATTGGGGCGAGTGGTTCAGGTAAATCTGTTTTAACAAAATGTATTGTTGGACTTCATGAGGTTGACAGTGGAACTGTAGAGTATGATGGACGAAATTTTACTGCAATGAACTTTAAAGACAGAAAAGAGATTCGTTCTGAAATAGGAATGCTTTTTCAAGGAGGAGCTTTATTCGACTCTTTAACTGTTGAAGAAAATGTACGATTTCCATTAGAAATGTACACCAAACAAAGTAAAGAAGAAATGCTTGATAGAGTTAATTTTTGTTTAAAAAGAGTTAACCTCGAAAATGTAAATCATTTATACCCTGCTGAAATTAGTGGGGGAATGCAAAAAAGAGTTGGTATTGCTAGAGCAATTGCTCTAAACCCTAGGTATTTATTTTGTGATGAACCCAACTCTGGATTAGATCCAAAAACTGGAATTGTTATCGATAATTTAATTTACGATTTAACTAAAGAGTTTGATATTACTACCATTTGTGTTACTCACGATATGAATTCTGTAATGGAAACGGGAGAAAATATTGTTTTCTTACACCAAGGACAAAAATGGTGGGAGGGCAATAAAAAGTCTATCTTAAAAACAGATGATGAAGTATTGTGTGATTTTGTTTATTCTTCGAGAATAATGAAAAAGTTTAAAAACCTTTAAGCTTTTATCTGTTATATTTTCTAAACCAGCTTTCTACTTTCATTTGGATAATTCCAAACACCGCTTCTTTAAAAATACCACCGCTCATTTTTGAGGCTCCTTCCTGTCTATCAGTAAAAATAATTGGCACTTCTTTTATTTTAAACCCAAACTTCCAAGCCGTAAATTTCATTTCAATTTGAAATGCATACCCTTTAAATTTAATGGCATCAAGGTTTATCGTTTCTATTACTTTTCGTGAATAACACTTAAAGCCTGAAGTTGTATCTCGAATACTCATTCCTGTAATGAAACGAACATAAGCTGATGCGTAATAAGACATCAACACTCTACCCATTGGCCAGTTAACTACATTTACTCCTTTAATGTAACGAGAGCCTATCGACAAATCTGCCCCATCAACAGCACAAGCATTGTATAATTTTATTAAATCTTCTGGATTGTGAGAGAAATCGCAATCCATTTCAAAAATAAAATTATAATCCTTTTTTAATGCCCATTTAAATCCGTGAATATAAGCTGTTCCTAATCCTAGCTTTCCTTTTCGTTGCTCCATGTGCAATTTTCCTGCAAATTCTTGTTGTAGTTTCTTTACAACTTCTGCCGTACCATCTGGAGAGCCATCATCAATTATTAACACATGGAAATCTTTCTCTAAAGAAAACACTTTGCGAATCATCGCATCAACGTTTTCTATTTCGTTATAAGTGGGAATTATTACAATTGAGTCGGACATTCTATTTTTAAAAATCAATGTAAAGATATAAAAATCAGTTTCATTTTATTTTTTGAGACTACTTAATTAACAATATTATATTTTTTTAACATCTTAAATGTTATTTGCTCCTTCTTGAATTTCCTCAACAACTTCAGGGTCTAACAACGTTGAAATATCTCCCAAATTAGAGCTATCGCCTTCTGCAATCTTTCGTAAAATTCGTCTCATTATCTTTCCTGAACGTGTTTTAGGTAAACCCTTTACTATTTGGATTTTATCGGGCTTAGCAATCGGTCCTATTTCTTTGGTTACAACCTCTAATAATTCCTTTCTTAGTTCTTCTTCATTTACTTCTTTTGCACAAATAACATACGCATAAATACCTTGTCCTTTTATATCATGAGGATAACCAACAACTGCTGATTCTATAACGTCATGATGTTCATCTAGTGCATTTTCTACTTCTGCTGTTCCCATTCTATGCCCTGAAACATTAATCACGTCATCAACTCTTCCGGTAATTCGATACATCCCATTTTCATCTCTTTTACAGCCATCACCAGTAAAATATTTTCCTTTATAAGCAGAAAAATAAGTTTGTTTACAACGCTCATGTTCTCCATAAATTGTTCTCAACATAGATGGCCATGGAAACTTTATACATAAATTCCCTTCTACATTATTCCCATCAATTTCATTTCCTTCTGCATCAACCAAACATGGTTGAATGCCTGGTAAAGGCAAGGTAGCAAAAGTTGGTTTTAATTTTGTAATTCCTGCCAATGGAGAAATCATAATGCCACCCGTTTCTGTTTGCCACCATGTATCAACTATGGGGCAGTTGCCTTTACCAATATTTTTATAGTACCATTCCCAAGCTTCTTCATTAATAGGTTCTCCTACACTCCCTAAAACTTTTAACGAACTTAAATTATATTTATTTACAAACTCAATATCACAGGCTTCTAACGCTCTAATTGCTGTTGGTGCTGTATAAAAAATATTTACTTGATGTTTATCTACAATATCCCAAAAACGACCAGCATCTGGATAGGTTGGTATCCCTTCAAACATTAATGTAGTTGCTCCAGAAAGTAACGGACCATAAACAATATAAGAATGACCAGTAATCCAGCCTATATCAGCAGTACACCAATAAATATCATCATCATTGTATTGAAATACATTTTGGAAACTATAAGCTGTATAAACCATATATCCTCCCGTAGTATGGACTATTCCTTTTGGCTTACCCGTAGAACCAGAGGTGTATAAAATAAACAACTCATCTTCAGCGTCCATTTCTTCTGCTTCACAATTATTATCAACTTTCAACAATTCTTCATGCCACCAAACATCTCTATCTGTTTTCATCTTTACTTCCCCTCCTGTTCGTTTCAACACAATAGATTTTTGAATTGAAGGACAAGTTTCCAAAGCTTCATCAACTATACTTTTTATATCTATGATTTTGCTTCCTCTATAACCTTCATCTGAAGTTAAAATGATATTACAAGTTGCATCTTTAATTCTATCCGCTAAAGCTTTAGCCGAAAAACCTGCAAAAACAACCGAGTGGATTGCTCCTATTCTTGCACAGGCTAATGTAGCAATTGCCAACTCAGGAACCATAGGCATATAAATACAAATTCTATCTCCTTTTTTAGCTCCATTATTTTTTAACACATTAGCAAACTTGCAAACTTCTTGATGTAATTCTCTATAAGACAACTTTACAACTTCTTCAGTTGGATTATTCGGTTCCCAAATTATTGCCGTTTTATCTCCTATTTTTTCTAAATGTCGGTCTAAACAATTTTCGGTAATATTTAATTTCCCATTAACAAACCATCGCACATTTGGCTCATTAAAATCCCACTCTAAAACACTATCCCATTGTTCTCTCCATAAAAAGTGTTTGGCCTTTTCTGCCCAAAATGCTTTAGGGTTATTGATACTTTTATTATATTCAGATTGATATTCTTCGAATGATTTAATTTGTAGAGACATAATTTTTATAAATTTTCTTCTTTAAAAATACCAATTTTTATACATAAAAAAAGCTCCAACTTTCGTTGGAGCTTTAATTAAATCAAATTAATAACTATTTTACTTATTCACTACAAATTTGTTAGTTGTAATTAAACTACCATCGTTTGTATAAATTGAATAAAAATAAACTCCATTATTTAATTCTGAAGTTGAAACTCTTAATTTGTTTCCAAGTGCATTTACAGATTTTACTGTTTTACCAGTAATGTCAAATAGTTGAACTTCAAAGTTATTTTTACTTAATTCAAAAGCCACAAAAGTAGAAGCTGGATTTGGGTAAACATTAACTTTAATGTTATTAATTTCTTCAACCGAAGTACTTATTTGAACATCATTAATATCTCTCGGTAATAATTTAAAGTTGTTAAATGAATAATCCATCACACCAGTTACTGTGTACATTAAACCTTGAACAGGTCCAAAAACAAACATTTTATCATCAACAATCAATCCTCCAGTTCCATCGTTAATTGTCCACTCTCCAACTCCACTACCTGTAGTATCAGCCGTACAAGTTGCTCCTTGAACTTCCACCAAAACACCTTCGTATTGTTCATCATTAGCCGCTGAGCTTGTTATTACAGTAGGATTTGGTAAAGTACCCGTTCCTGTAACATTAAATACTGTAGGATTTTTAATCTCAGTATAATTAAAATATTCTTCTACAACACCTATTACTGTAACATTATCTCCAACAGTTGGCACATTTATGTAGTCTAATACAAAAATTCCGTTATAAGCACCATTCCCATCTTGTAAGTAATATCCATTGTATTGAACTCCAGTTACAATTCCACTAGTTTCAACAAGTTCAGTGTTATGAGGCGAATCATAAGGAGGGGTTGTAGTAAATTGGATTTGGTATATAGAATAAGGAGTAGATACAGGAGGGTTAGATAAGCTAACTGCTACTGAGTCTAATGTAATATCAGTAATACCATCAGTGTTTCTTAATGAAAGAATAAATTGAGCACTATCACAAGTAGAAGCAACTGTTACTGTTTGAGAAAGCATAACTAAACTTCCATTAGATTCTACAGATAAATCAAAATAACTATTATAAGTACCATAAGCGGAAGTTGTTGCATTATAATAATTAGTTCTTAAATCACCTACCAATGCAGAAACCCACATTTTAATTTCATAAGTTTCTCCTGCTGTTACAGCTACATTTTGAGTTGTAAAACGTTTATGTGTACCTCCTGTTACTGATAGTTGAGCCGCACTTGTTCCGTATGAAACGGAGGGCACTTCAGTTACAGCTAATATAGTTGTATGAGAAGCAGATCCCATCCAATCTGTAGGTAAACCACTAGCCCATGAACTAAGGTTACTTTGGAATACAGTCTGTGCATTAGCAACAGTACCCATAACCATTAAGCCTAAAAATAATTTGTAAAGTTTTTTCATAATTAATTGTTTTAAGTGAATTATAAATTTATAAATTTTTATTTAAATATCTTAATATCATCTATTTCCCATGTACTACCATCAGAACTACCTCCAGTATATTTAAAAGCTATCGTGATATTCTGGTTTGCATAAGATAGTAAACTATAGCTACCTGAAGAAACAAATCCCCAATTAAAATTATCAGTATCTAAACTTATTGGTAGAACCGTCCAACTAGTAGTTGTTACATCTCCTGTATAATTTGTTGTAATATAAGCTACCAAAGGAGCCCCTCCATACCTCACATCACTTCTCATAGACATTTTAGGGGTTGATGATGCTGATAAATCGATAGTTGGAGAAACCAACCAAGTTTCACAGGGAATATTTGAACTTCCATTGTAGTTTTTAATTACTGCATATGGAGAAGCCGCTCCTCCAGCAGCATCAGTATACCAATCAACATCTCCAATTACATTCTGTTGAACCCAACCTCCTGATGTAACGCTCTCATCATTAAAGTTTTTCACAAAAGGTGAAGGGTAAGGCATGTTTAATTCATTCGGGTTACGAATTACAAGCTGAAGACTGCCACTATACTGTGCTACTACTCCAATAAAGGTTCCACTTCCAGGCAAAATATCATTTGCAAAATTTGCATATCCACTAGTCCTAACATCTACCTGATTATTAACATTTGAAGTATAATCTGCTAGGACTCTAGATATACTAACTTGATTCTCTCCGTCAGCATAAGTCGCTACTCCACCTTCATCAAAATAAACACTGTCTAATTGTATCAACTTTGCTTCATAACCATCTTTATCGTTAAATAAATCAGCTATAGTAACCAATTCTGGGGTTCTGTATTTTTGAGTAGCAATTTTTTGAATATTATCGTCTGCATCTAACGAATCTATTTGTAGCATACTCTGATATCTAATTATTTTTGCTCCTTTTAAATACACTTTAATTGAATCGCCAATATACAAACCGCTATTTGATTGAAACCTTAAATACAACCCCCCTGTTTCATCTTGCATGTATGCTTCTTTATATAAATTTCCGGTAGTTTCATCAGCGGTTACAACACCAAAAACCGACATGTCTTGTGTAATGTGAAATTCTTCTCCAGGAACATACATTGCTTTTACTTCAGCAATTGTTTTAACCCCTCCAGTGGGTACAATAGGAACCGTTGGTGCGTCATATTCCTTTTCACAAGAAACTAACAAAACGGAAACTGCAATTAATGAACCTAATATATATTTTAAATTTTTCATAATTCTATTTTTCTTTTCTAGTTATCTTGCACTATTATATCATCTAATTCCCAAGTACTTCCATCCGAACTACTCCCTTTATATTTAAATGCTATAGTTACATTTTGATTAACATAAGACGAAAGACTAAGGTCTCCTGAAGAAACAAAGCCCCATCCAAAGGTATTATCTAAATTAATTGGTAATGCCGACCAAGTAGTTGTTGTAACATCTCCTGTATAATTTGTTGTAATATAAGCTTCAAGTGCTGGTCCAGAGTAATTCATATCACTTCTAAGCGACATTATTGGATTTACTAATGTTGTTAAATCTAAATTTGGAGAAATCAACCATGTTTCACACGGAATATTTGAACTTCCGTTGTAATTTTTAATTACTGCGTATGGAGAGCCATTACTACCAATATCATCTACATACCAATCTATATTTCCAACTACATTTTGTTGTGTCCAACAACCAGAAGTTAAATTCTCATCGTTAAAATCTTTTTGAAGATAAACGCATTGATTATACCTAATTTCATTCATTTTTGCTTCCGCTGGATTTCTAATTGTAAGTTGCATATCTCCATTGTATTGAGATACTATTCCAATTATCGACCCCTTACCTGTTGGAAGTGCTTGATTTGCAAAACTAGAAAATCCACTAGACCTAACTAGCAACGAATTACCAAGGGTATCTTCAATCGTTCTGTTTTCATCTGCTTGATTGATTGCATCTGCCCATGTACTCGGTACTCCTGGACAAGAAAATACGTCTGAGCATAAAAACTCAACTGCATCTATTCTTACCAATCTTGCTTGATATTTTGAATAAACTCCATTTAAGTTTTTAATACTGTCTATTGAAACCAGCTCTGGAACAAATGCTTCTCCCGTAGTTTGTTTAATTATTTTCTTATCTGGGTCTAAATCAGTTATTGCTATCATATTTTTATATGCATATAATCTTGCTCCTTTTAAGGATACACGAACCTTGTCTCCAATAAAAAAAGTATTCGAACTAGATGAAGTTAACTCAAGCTTTATTGCATTTGTTTCATCTTGTATAAATAACATCTTATAAATATTCCCTGATAATTCATCTGCAGTAACTATCCCAAAAATTGACAAATCCATATCTATAATAGAATCTGTACCAACATACATATTCCTTAATGAATCAATAGAAATAATATTTCCCGTTGGTAAAGATTGGATTGGAGGACTATCATAGTCCTTTTTACAACTTGTAAAAGCTACAACTATTGTTAGTAAGCTTAATAATATATATTTATTTGTATTCATCATCTTAAATTTCTTTAGGTCAATTAAAAAGTAAAGCTTACCATAGCAAAATAGGTTCTTCCGTACATATATCCAATTTTAGGAGGAAAACGACCAACATTTCTTGAATCGTAACGTAATTGCTCAAACCCTCCTGTTGCCAAATCTTTTGTATCTAAAACATTATTTACATTTATATTTAATCTTAAATAGTATTTCCCTTTTATTCTCCATGATTTACCTGCAAATGCGTTTATAGTGTAACCATTATCTAATTTTGTTTGGGCTAAAATTTCATCCACTTGAGGGTCTGAAGCTACTAGCCCTTCTATTGCTTCTTCTGTTCTTCTGTCAGGATTTGCATCCAAATATATATCAGTAAAATAATTAAAGTTTACCCCTACATACCAAAATTTAGGAGAACTATATTTTAACCCTACAGAAGCTGCTGTTTGAGGCATACCTCCAATTTTATAGTTTTCAAAATATACCGTTCTATTTTCTGCTAAAAGCTCCGTTGAATTATCTTGTGAAATCGTAACAGTTGGGCGAGAACTATAAATATAACTTCCTGTACTAAATGCTCCTGTTACTTCTATCGTAGATGTAATCTTTACTTCTGCTCCCAGCTCAACACCAACAAAGTTTTGATTTACTCCTGTCATCACATAATTTACAAACGTATTTAAGTCTTCATGATAAAAACTTCTTGCCCATGTTTTGTCGTTTATATTGGTATAAAAACCTGTTAAACGAACTTTAACATTTGGGTAACGCACTAAATAATTTAAATCTCCTGAAAGAATTTTTTCACTTTCTAAGTTATCAACAATTTGATTACGTGAACGTGCAGAAACAAATGAATTACGAGTTTGTGGTGCTCTTGTAATATATGCTCCATTAGCAGTAATTAAATGACGTCCTGTAATTTTGTAAACTGCTCCAGCTTTAACTCCATAATTAAGAAATGATTTTTTTTCTGAATCCCCTTTTGAATCCTCTTGAAACAAGCCACTTTTCATATTTCCTGTTCTCCAAAAACTAGTGTTAGATAACGAAAGTGCTGTAAACCAATCAATTTTTGCTGAAGTTCCTTCTGCTTGAACAAATCCTTTGTAAGTATTAATATTTATATCATAATTATATCCAAATTCATCACCTTCTTTAATAATATGGTTTGGTATCTCCACATTTGACTGAGCAGCAGACTCATCTGCAAAATCTCTCTCTGCAAAGCGGTCAACATCTACCCAATAATCAGCTCCAAGCAAATCATTCATTACTTTAAAGTTTCTACTTTTATACATATCAATATTTATGCCTCCTGATAACATTAAATTTTCAGTTTGTTTATGAGTAAAAGAAGAGTTTATTCCATATCTAGTTTCATCTCTTCTTTCTTCTTCAATAATGTATTTCGCTCTATTTCCAGTAACTGTATTTCCTATTTCTCCATTTGCATCTTGTACCGAATGTAAATTTTTAGTGTTTGCAAAATACATTTGATCAAAATCCATTTGCTGAGTATTTACATCGTTTTGCCATAAATTAGTGTACAACTCAAACAATGCTTCATCTCCTGGATTAGAATAATAACTTGGTAAATTTCTATAGTAATCTGGTCGAGGATCAGCAGCATCATACCAACTTAACCTTGTTCTACCATTTTTACCTTTAGAAAAATATCCAGACGTATTAATTTGAGTTTTCTCATTCAAAGTAAAATAATGATTTAGCATCATCATTGGCACATGAGTATTTCTAACTCTAGAATTTCTTTTTTTTCCATTTTGATATCCCCAGTAAGCATTGTAATTATTATCCCCTGTTAAATCATAGGCTTCTTGTACCGAAATACTTTGCCCTCCAGAAACAGTTGGAGCACCAAATGCAACAAACCCTAAACTATGTTTTTTATTGATTTTCTTTTCGATAGATAAAAAGTAACTTCCTGAACGATAATAAGTTCCTTCTACATAACCTTCATTTGAATAACGCCCAGACCCTGAAACTGTAACGGCTAAACCATTTGCCATTAGACCTGTTGAATGTGTAAACATTAAACGATGATTATATGATCTATTTGCAGAACCATAAGACACTCTTGATCCTGTACGTTGATCGGAAGCTCTTGCATTAATATTTGAAAAACCTCCTATACCACTAAATGCATATTGTGAAGCAGTTATTCCATTTTTAGATTCTTGGTACCGAGTTATATCATTTAACCCTCCCCAATAAGCCCATATTGCTCTACCAGACTCTGGGTTATTCATTTCAACACCATTCATTAATGTTTGAAAATTTTCAGAATCATATCCTCTTACCCTAAAACGAGCTGCACTAAAATTAAATCCAGCAATTGAAGTAAATACATCTCTTGAAGATTGCAATAAACCAGAAACATCTTGGTTATCAGATTCCTCATCTAAAATGTTCAACGAAGTACTAAATTGAGGTAATAATTCTGAATTAAAGTTTGTATCAGCAACACTATTTACTGTTGTATCATTTTGTGCTTTTAAGCTAACACTGAATAAAAAGGAAACAACGACTATTAATTTGACACTCTTCATTTAAAATTTATTTATCTGTTTAAATTTTAAAAGCGGTTAGAAGACTTATTGAGATGCTTCTTAGGGTGTTCACTTTAATTGTTTTTCGCAAAAATTCAAAATTAGTGTTAAAAATTTATAATTATTTCATTTCCACCAATTTGTTAATAATTTATTAACTTAAAAACTGTCTATTAAAAACTTTGCACGAAACTTGCACAATAATTATTACTTAGTTTTGTAAAAAAATAAATTATGAAAAAATATTTCCTATCTACCTTATTTGCAGCAATATCAACTTCATTAGCACTTTTTGCACAAACAGAATCTAACACCGATTCAAAAAAAGAATACTACGTAGCTGGTATAGGTTTTTATAATTTAGAGAATTTGTTTGACACAATTATTGACACAGATACTAACAAAATATTACAAGACGACTTTACTCCAAAGGGAAATAAAGCGTGGACTGGAGAGCGTTATTATCATAAGTTAGAGAACCTAGCCAAAGTACTTTCAGAATTAGGTACAGATGTTAACCCAGATGGATTATCATGTATCGGAGTTTCAGAAATTGAAAATAAAACCGTACTGGAAGATTTAGTAAAAACAGAGAAACTAAAATCGAGAAATTATCAAATTGTTCATTATGAATCTCCTGATAAAAGAGGAATTGATGTAGGTTTTTTATACAACCCTTCTCATTTTAAAGTAATTTCCAGTCAATCTTACACTTTAAAAATGGAAACAGATAGTTCTTTTAGAACTCGTGACCAATTGGTTGTAAATGGAGAATTAAATGGAGAATTAGTTCATCTAATAGTAGTTCACTGGCCATCAAGAAGTGGTGGAGAAAAGAGAAGTGCTCCAAAAAGAATTGCTGCTGGTCAATTGGCACGATCAATCATAGATTCTATTCAAGCAATTGATTCAAAAGCAAAAATTTTATTGATGGGTGATTTAAATGATGACCCAACAAATGCAAGTGTTAAAAAACACTTAAATACTGTTGCAAAAAAAGAAGACACTCAAACAAACCAACTATTCAATCCAATGGAATCTCTTTACAAAAAAGGAATCGGAACTTTAGCTTACCGTGATACATGGAATTTATTTGATCAAATTATTGTTTCTCCAGGCTTGGTTGACGAAGATTATTCTACTTATAAATATTATAGTGCAAAAGTTTA
>CAXBPN010000018.1:0-19533 GCA_963977515.1 uncultured Flavobacteriales bacterium | reverse complement strand
CATCATAAATACTTGAAGAAGTTCACCTTCTACTGATAAATTCATAAAAGCAGGTTGAAATGGTAACAAAGCCAAAACAACAACTATTGCTATTGCTATTAATCTATTTTTCTTCATAATATAAGATTTATTTAAAAAATTAAAGATATTAAAAAATAGGAGTTTTTAAACTCCTATTTTAATTTTTTATTAAAGTGTTCCTCTTTTCTCTTGTTCTCTTTCTATACTTTCAAATAATGCTTTAAAATTCCCTGCGCCAAATCCTCTAGCTCCCATTCTTTGAATAATTTCAAAAAACAATGTTGGTCTATCTTCTACAGGTTTAGTAAAAATCTGTAACAAGTAACCTTCTTCATCAGCATCAATCATTATACCTAAACCTTTAAGAATTTCAATATCTTCTCTCAATTTATGGTTATGTTCTTCCAATCTTAATGGTACAGATTTATAATATTCTTCTGGAGGTGTAGATAAAAACTCTACTCCTCTAGCTCTTAATTTACTAACAGTTGTAATGATATCATCTGTAGCTACAGCAATATGCTGAGCACCTGGACCTTCATAGAAATCTAAATATTCTTCAATTTGAGATTTTTTCTTCCCTTCAGCTGGTTCGTTAATCGGAAATTTAATTCTTCCATTTCCATTACTCATCACCTTACTCATTAAGGCAGAATATTCAGTATGTATTTGTTTGTCATCAAATGATAAGAAGTTTACAAATCCCATTACATCTTCATAAAACTTAACCCATTGATTCATCTCATTCCACCCTACATTACCAACCATATGGTCAATAAACTTTAAGCCTGTCGGCTCTGGATTGTAATCGGATTCCCATTTTTGATATCCTGGTAAAAATGGACCATTATAGTTTTTACGCTCAACAAAAATGTGAACTGTTTCTCCATAAGTATAGATGCCAGAACGAACAACCTCTCCATATTCATCTTTCTCTATAGTCGGTTCCATAAAAGATTTTGCACCTCTAGAAGTTGTTTCTTTCCATGATTTTGTAGCATCATCAACCCAAAGAGCAATAACTTTTACCCCATCTCCATGCTTAACAATATGTTCGTTTATTGGAGATTTTGAGTTTAAAGGAGTAGTTAAAACAATTTTAATTTTATCTTGTTTTACAACATAAGAAGCATATTCTCTACATCCTGTCTCTAAACCTTTATATGCGTATGATTGGAAACCAAAAGCAGTTTTATAAAAATGTGCAGCTTGTTTTGCGTTACCCACATAAAATTCAACATAATCGGTTCCTAAAAGTGGAAGAAAATCTTGTGCTCCTTCGAATATTTTTTCTAATCCGTATTCAACGTTTTTTATATCACTCATAATAGTTTCTTTTAAAATTAATAATTAATGGTTCCACGACTTATAATAGTCGTCAACTTGTAAATTCATAGCCTCTTCAGTTATCATAACTGGGCTAAATGGATCTATCATAACAGCCAATTCTTCTGTTACTTTTTTACCAACACTTCTTTCTATTGCTCCAGGGTGTGGGCCATGTGGTATTCCTCCTGGGTGTAAAGTAATTTGTCCTTTTTCTATTCCATTTCTACTCATAAAGTCTCCATCTACATAATATAATAATTCCTCAGAATCTATATTACTATGGTGGTATGGTGCTGGGATTGCTTCAGGATGATAATCGTATAAACGAGGAACAAATGAACAAACTACAAAGCCTGCTGCTTCCCAAGTTTGATGAATTGGAGGTGGTAAATGAACTCTACCAGTTATGGGTTCAAAATCATGTATAGAAAAGGCATAAGGATAATTAAAACCATCCCACCCTACTACATCAAAAGGATGATTCTCATGTGTATATTCCCACAATACATCTTGTTTTTTTGATAAAACTTTAAATTTACCTTTCTCATCATGAGTTTTAAGATTTTTTGGTAATCTAAAATCTCTTTCACAAAAAGGAGAATGTTCTAACAACTGACCATAATTATTTCTATATCTTTTTGGCGTAGTTATCGCTCCTTTAGATTCAATAAACAAAATTCGATTATCTTCTGTATCAAAATCTATTTGATACGTAGTCCCTTTAGGGATAATTAAATAATCGCCATATTTAAACTCTATGTTACCATACATTGTTCTTAATGTTCCAGAACCAACATGAATGAATAACATTTCATCTGAATCGCTATTTCTATAAAAATAATCTTTTGAGAATGATTTAGGAGCTGCTAATCCAATCTTTAAATCATTATTTACAAAAAGTATTTTTCTACTTTTTATAAAATCTTCTTCTGGTTGTAATGAAAAGCCTTTAAAGCTTAATGCTTTCATATTTTTCTCTACAGCAATTTTTGGAGAAATATCTTTTATCTGTTTTACCTCACTAACAACAGTTGGTGGATATAAGTGATATATTAACGAAGACATTCCTACGAATCCAGCTGTACCAAATAATTCTTCTTGATAAAGACTACCATCTTCTTTTTTAAAAGTGGTGTGTCTTTTATGTGGGATTTTCCCTAATTGATGATAACGTGACATTTTGAGTTTTTTATTGATTTGAAAATACTTTTATTCTAAACAAATAAAATATTCACTCAGGATCTCTTTTGAGTTCTTTTTTTACTCTTATTTTATGTTGCATAACACTTTTTCTCATCTTACCGTAAATATACAAAATTGGAGAATGGAAAAAAAATGATAAAAATCAATAAATTTTAGTTGTCTGATTCATGCCACTCGGCATAAGATGTTGGTGTTTCTCTTAAAAAAAGATAAGTTAAAGTTAAGTTTTGGGGCAATTCTTTTTTTATTAAATCGGCGTAATGTATTAGTAGGTTTTCGCAAGTTGGTTGAAAAGGAACACGTATTAATTTATTCATAAAATCAAACTGAGAGTTATTGATTTCCATTTTCTCATTCAAGACTAATGCATGGTCATAAACATCAACTATTAAATCTTTTGTAATTTTTTTTATCACTCCAAAATCAACAACCATTCCTTCATCAGAATCTGAGGTGCCAGTTTTAACTATTCCCCTTACACTAACTTTTAATTTATAAGAGTGGCCATGAATGTTTTTACAAGGACCATCATAACCAAGCAAAGCGTGAGCCATTTCAAAATCAAACTCTTTGGTAATTCTAATTACTGACATGATATTATTTTTATACGAAATTAATAAATTAGAGCTTAGTTCCTATCACTATAATATCATCAATTTGCTCAAATCCATCCTTCCATTCATTCATTGTGTTTTCTAGAATTTCTTTTTGCTCGTCCATTGGCTTATCATAAATAGAAAGAAGCAATTGCTTAAACTGTTTATACCTAAACTTTTTACCTTTTGGACCTCCAAACTGATCCGCATAACCGTCTGAAAATAAATACAATGTATCTCCTTTAGACAATTGTATTCTGTTATTAGTGTATTTACTATTACTATCTGAAAAACTACCAATTGGAAAACGATCTGCTTTAATTTCAAAAAGCATTAAACCATTTTCATCAATCATATTTGGTTCGATTTCTTCTCCATTTATAACTTCTAATTTCTTTTTAGTAAGAATATATAAAGGGTTATAAGCCCCAGAATACTCCATAATACCAGTAGTTTTATCAAATGAACATAAGGTAATATCCATCCCATCCTTAATGTCGTGTTTTTCTGTTCCTTTTCTTAGTGTGTCTTCTACTCCTTTACTTAATTCATTTAGTATTTCTGCTGGTTCGGTAATTCCATATTCTCCAACAATTTTATCTAATAAATTATACCCCACAATACTCATAAATGCTCCTGGAACTCCATGTCCAGTACAATCGACAGCTGCAAATAAAGATTTATTATCTTTAGTTGCTAACCAATAAAAATCTCCACTTACTATATCTTTAGGATCAAATAATACAAAGGTTTGAGGTAATTCTCTTGTAAACATATCATTTGAAGGTAATATAGCATCTTGAATTCTTTTTGCGTAAGTAATACTATCTATAATATCTTTATTTTTCATTTCAATTTCTTCACTTTTCTGAACAACTTCTTCTGTTCTCTCTTTAACCTTTTCTTCTAATATTCTTTTTTCTTTTATTAATTGTTTTTCTCTAAATTTTACAAAAGAAAAAACAACTAATATTATAATGAAAACACATAAGGCTACAAACCATTTACGTTGCCATAATGGTGGTGTAATTTCAAAACTAAATGTTTCTGGTTCACTGTTCCAAATACCATTGTTATTTGAAGCTTTAACTTTAAAAGTATATTTACCCGGTGGTAAAGGTGAATATGTTTCAACTGTTTGTTGGGTTAAAGGTCTCCAATCATCATCTGCTCCTTCTAACATCACTTGATAGTAAACTTCACTTGGATTTGTTAAGCAAATACTACTATAATCAAAGATAACAGACTTTTCTCTGTAGTTTAATTCCGTATTTTGAATTAGTGGTCTATCTTCAAGGTTTACTCTAAATCTAGTTATTTGAGTTAATGGTTCTAAAATATTTTCTCTATCCTCTTTAGCATTTAGTTTTACAACCCCTTCAATAGTTCCAAACCATAAACTTCCATCATTATCTTTAAATGAAGCATTATTTTTTGATTCAATCCCTACAAAGCCCATTTTTTGAGAGTATGAAGTAAATTTATTTGAAGAAGGATTAAACCTATTCAATCCTTTATTCGACCCTATCCAAACATTTCCATCATTATCAATGTTTAATAAAGATATATAATCAGATAAAAGTCCATCTTTAGATGTAAATTGATTGATAATTTTACTGCCATTATAGACAATCACACCTTTTCCTTCAGTTCCTATCCAGATATTATGATCTCCATCTTCTATCATTGAAGTTGGAGTTATTTTCATATTTAAATCAATTTTCTTAATGTCAACACCATCGATTATTGATATACCTTTTCCTCTTGCTCCAACCCATAATACATTCTTAGAATCACAAAGTAATGCTGTAATATCATTGCCAGCCAACCCATTATCTTGTGTTAATCGCTCTGATAGTTGGTTTGTAATTTCATGGTATACTAATCCGTCTGTTGTACCTACCCATAAGTTGTTTGATTTGTCAACCTCTAATGCTGTAATTAAAGGTTGAAACATAAAAGAGTTGACCCTATAACTCATATCAAATCGATCTGATTTTGGGTTATACTTCATAACTCCCCCTCCCCAGGTTCCAATCCATACGCCACCTGTTTTATCTTCTTTTATGTACCTAACTTCTTCAAAAGATAAACCACTGTTTTCATTGTAATTTTTAATTACATTGAAGTTATTAATTAATGAAATACCTCCATTTGTTCCAATCCAATTTTGATTTTTCTGATCAGTAAGTACGGCCCAAACCTGGTTATTGATAAGACCTTCATCAACTCCAAAAGAAACAAACTGCTCTCCCTTAAATACTAATAGCCCATTTTCTTTAGTTCCTAATAAAACATTGCCTTCTCTGTCTCCATTTATACACCTAATTTTATTATCAGGAATTCCTTTAGCATTATTTATAGATAATAATTCTCTGTTTGAATTTACTTTAGTAATTCCTCCTCCCCATGTGCCAATCCATATATTATTGTTTTCATCTTCATAAAAAGAAGTAATCCAATTATGAGCTAACCCATCTCTAACATCATAAATTTTAAGTTTGTTTGTTTGTTTATTAAGCTCATAAGCACCCCCGTTATATGAACCAAACCATAAGTTTCCCTCTTTACTTTCAAACATGCAGATAATCTGAAAGTATATAGGCATATCTTTTACCGAGTACTTTAAAAATTCTTCTTTTTGAGAATTATAATACTTTACACCTACATCAGTTACAAAACAAATTGTATTATCTTTTAGTTTTGTAACTTGAAAAACAACATCGCTTAACCCTTCTTGTCCCTTATACTGCTTAAATTTTATTGAATCTTTGCTAGCAGAAGGGTTTGTTATTTTAATTACTCCACCTTTAAAGGAAGACACCCATAAGTTTCCATCAGCACCTTCAGCAAAAGATGTAATATCAGCAGTCATGCTTAAAACTAGTTCAATCTTATTGCCAATTATTCTTGATATTCCACCATCAACATGCCCAACCCAAATATTATCAGACTTGTCAATATAAATAGATTTAACTGCTCCATCTGCTAAACCATTCTCTGTTGTATAATTTACAAAGTCTTTTCCATTAAATTTAGATAACCCACTAGCTGTTCCTAGCCAAACAAACCCATCTCTGTCTTGTTGAATCGCATAAACACTAGATTGTGCCAAACCTTCTTTTACACTGTATGAATCAAAATAATATTTTTGACCGAAAACAGAGCTTACAACTAAAAAAAGAACCGACAAGATTATCATCTTGCCGGCTGTATAAATACTGTAATTTTTCATTTATTATTTTACTTTTTAATAAAGAAAAATGTTCCGTTTTCATCTTCCAAACCAGCAATTTTACCAAATTTTGGTTTTTGAGATGCTCCACTTTTCTCAACTGCGGTACTAACCTTTGACACAATTGTTTCAATAGGAATACATGAATTAGGATTACCTGACAATGTGCTTGCAAATGTCTTGGTAAACTGTGAATTATCAACAGCTAACTCATAACCTGCAGAAGAAAACACTTGCGAGGATTTAAATTTAGTAGCTTGCCAATCATTACAACTTCTATCTTTTGGAGTTGAACGCATAGCTTGATAAAATGATGGCCCAGATTCACATGCATCTGTAACTACCAAAGTGTGAGTTATAAATTTAGAATAAGACTGCATTGCTGCTTTTAAGTTGTTAATATTAAAGTAAGTAAACTCTTCATCTCTTTTTGCGTCAACAGGAATCCAGTATCCTGATTCATTAATAAATTTACCATGACCAGCATACCAAACTAATAATGAATTTACTCGATTACTCCTTACTAAATCTCTTAATTCAATAGAAAAGAATTTTTCCAATTGAGCTTTACTCATATTTGACTTATGAATAACATTATGAATTTTGTATTTTGCAAATGCAGATTTCATCATTGTTACATCTTTGGTTGGTCCATCCAAACTAGCAAATGTTTTGTAATTTGAATTTTCAATAAAAACTACCCAAGTTTTCCCCATAGGGTTATCACCCAATAAAGCAATATTTTCTCTATTTATTGTAAATGCTTTTTCAGCTACATTACCATAAATATCTTCGGCTAAAATTTTAAAACCATCCTTATTCATAATATTTATGTTTGCCGAAAATGTTGGATTTGTTTTATCAATAATAAAACTTGCTGTAGAACCTTCTATTAATATCTTTTTAATCAAACTTTCATCATTAATTACACCTTCAACATAAAGTGTTGGGTCATCAGAATCTAAATAAATTAAGCCATCATCTGATGCGTAAGGAGCCATCAGTTTAATTATAGGAGAGTTGACTTCTGTTTCTATAATCTCATATTCCCAAGATTCAGAATTTTGATAAACATCAAAAGCAGAAATCGTTACATTTTTTAATCCTAAAACATCCATTTCAAGCTCAAATTTAGGGTTAATGGAATCTTTACTAAAAATGGCATCTTTACTATTAATTTTAATAAAATCGATGTTACTTTCATCCAAAACTTGACCTTTTATCGTATATTTTTCTAGTCCTTTTGCAATTGGCATTTTACCATCGGTAGTTGCTGAGGGGGCAAGAATAACAATATTAGGGTTATTACTTTCTTTATTTAATTCATAAAGACGTTGCTTAGCTTCATCATATAGTTTAAGTGCTTTACCATCATAAGGAGTTAACGTTTTTAATGTTTTGTAATCCTTTATTGCCGATTTATAATCTAATAATACTTCGTATGATTTTGCTCTTTGATAATATAAAAAATAATCTTCTTTATTTAGTCTTATTGCAGTACTATAATCTGCTATTGCATTCTGGTGTTGATTTAACAATTGATACACATTACCCCTATTTACATAATAAGAAGTTTTTTCAGGGTAAAGTGTTATTATTCTTGTAATATCATCAATAGCTTGTTGACTGTTATTATTTTCTACATTAATTTTCGATCGTAATAACAAAGCATCAATATTCTTTTTATCATACAATAATGCTTTATCACAAGACTCGATAGCTTTATCGTACATCTCCATTTTATAATTTGAATATGCCATTCCCAAATGTGCATCAACTGATTCTTTGTTGTAAAAAATAGCTCTACCAAAACTAAATGCAGCGTCCTTATAATTCATTAAACTATCTTGAACAACTCCTTTTAAATAATAATTCCTACTGTTTCTAGATTTAGCAATTGCTTCTTCTGCGTTTTCAAGTGCTTCTGTATATTTTTTAAGTGCTAATAGAGCTAAGGTTTTATACTCATAAGCTGCTTCATTTTTTTTATCATAGTTTAGTGCTTTAGAAAGTTCTATTTCTGCTTCATTGTATTTATTTAGCTTAAAATAAACCCTCCCTAAATTTGAGTAATAATCTGCTTCTTTTGATTTTATTGTTGTAGCTTTCTGAAAATCCAATACTGCTTTTTCAAGCTCATTAATCCTCTCGTAGCTTAACCCTCTATAATTTAAAGCTCTATAGTGATCACTTTTAGATTCTAATACTTTCGTAAACTCAACTATTGCATTATTATAGTCTTGTGCTTCAAAACTTTTTTCTCCGTTTTTATAAGCTGTAAAATAATTTTGAGCATTTAGCATAGAAAAGCTAAACAACAAAAAGTTAACTATTATAAGTGCTTTTTTCATGATTTTAAATATAACTTGTTCATATTCAATACCCCACAAAATTACTTAATATTTCGATGACTTAGTGAATTTTATAGACAAAAAGGATATTACTTATTCACAAAAGTCATGATGGTTTGTTAACTTTGAATCAAATAAAACTTTAATGCTACAGAAAGATAAAATAAAATTAATTGTTGTGCTTATATTAATAATAGCTATGGGGTTAACCTATTTTTTTGTTGGTAAAGAATCAATTATCATGAAAAGTGTTGCTGGGGCTAGCTTTATAATATGGTTATTAACTTTATTCTTTTTAAATAAAAAATATAAATAATATGTTAGGAAATTTTTTGAATAAAAAAATGTTGGGTAAAATGGGTGCTATGCAAGAACAGTTAGATGAAATTAAAGCCAAACTTGAAAAAATAACTGTAATTGGTGAAGCGGATGGTGGTATTTGCAGAGTAGTTGCAACAGGAAACAGAACAATTAAAGAAATAACTTTACTAGACAATTTCCATCAGTCAGCTTCAAAACAAGAAATAGAAGCAGCAATTACCCAAGCTTCAAATAGAGCCTTAGAACAAGCTACCAGAGTTGAACAAGGAGAAATGAGTCAAGCTGCAATGAGTATTCTTCCTAGTTTAGGTTAAAACTAGTTTTTGATTTTTAACTGGGTTTGCATACATGGTTAAAAATAATCTTCTTGCATCAGGGTTATCTATGTTTATTGATTTTAACTTATTTGACATGTAGGCTAAAAAATCTTGTTTTTGTTCAGCAGAATATTTATTCTGAAATTGAATAGAATCATTTAAGACATCAAAAGCGATATAATTAGTTACCCATAAATGATAATTTAAATGTACCTCGTTATCAATTATTGAAGCCATTTTCTTTATTATTTCATTTCTGTTTGTTATCCCTCTAAATTCTTCAATTTTAGTATTAATTTTATCCGCAAATACAATTTTTATATTTCCTTTTTGACCTTGCATCCCTCTAACCATCTGCTGAACGTCTTCATTGGGTTGTTTCACATAAGTTTCACCTTTTTCTTTTGCTAATAATTCTTTAATTTTCAACTCATCACAAGGATCATATTCATATGAAATACTTACAGGAGTGATATTCATATTTTTATAAAAATCAATCAAGTTTGTATCTGAACTTAATGCAAACATCTTTAATACTCCTGGGTTTGTTTTGTCATTTCCATCTTTAGCTCTCCCTTCACGTTGTGCTATCCATATAGATTGTTTTTTTTCATTTAAGGTATGTTGAATATATGAGGAAAGTTGTATAGATGAACTTAACATCTCTTGTTTAGGCACATTACGCTGAACAATAAAACTTTTATTTAAACGCACTAAATCTTTCACCCAAGGAATCACCAACAAGTTACTACCTATCGCTATTTCGCATGTTTTCATTTTGTATTTATCTAAACCAAAATTTATCAATGCTGAATCCAATACTATATCTCGGTGATTTGAAATAAAAAGACGGGCACCTTTTTCCTCATTTATATCTTCTAGTCCTTTAAATGAAATTTGAGAAATAGATAATTTTTCAATTTCATAAATAAATCGACAAACAAAATTAGATTGAAATTCATTAATCGTTTTATAGGATAATAATTGATCTTTAAGTTCTTCTACAGTATAATCTGTAAAGTAAGAAGTTATGATTTGTAAGAATATCGGTTCTTTTAATAAACTGTTAATTACTGGTAGATATTCTTTATCGTTGTATGATCTTATATTTTCAAAATTCACAATTCCTATTTTTTTCAAAAATATTATCTATTTTTAATATTCGCTAATTAAAAACCGATAATCGTATGAAATATAGTTTATTAATTCTAATCCTTTTTAGCTTTATATTGATGGGATGTCCTTATCAGAGTGATGTTGAGTTAAATACTTATGAAGAATCTCTTAAAGTAGATAAAAATTTGATTGACAGTTGGGTTGCTTATCACGAAGATTTTTCACGTGAAGAATTAACTATTGAAAAATTAGCTAAATCTGTAGTTGGCATAGTTCATCGAGAATTTGATGAAAAAGGACGTGTAAAAGGCTCAAATAAATTTAGAGCTTATGCGACTGAGATTAATGCCATTACAATATTTAATATTGAAGCTAATAATGGAAAATATATGTTTTTAAAATATGGCTGGACTGGTAAAAATGAATTTTATGTTCAGGCTGTTAATTCTGAATATGTAGAGAATAATTTAAAATCTGATTCTTTAACAACAGATGAACTAAGAAACTTTTTTGCAAACAATGTAAATCAAGAAAAACTATATGAAAACAAATTAGAGTTTTACCGAAAAGACTCACCTGAGCACTTAAAAGTTAAAATGTTTATGAGAAAATCAGGTTTCTAATCTTCTTTTTTAAAAGCTTGTTCTTGTTCCTTTTTTATACTTTTAGAATAAGGTACATTAAAATTAAAACTCCCTTTGTTTTTTTTATATTCTATTAAAGCTGAAGGAAAGTCTAAATCAGATTCATCAACTCCTTCCCGTTTTTTTAGTAACTCCATTACAAACATAAAAGGCTCTGCCCCTTTATCACCTTCAAACGTAGATATAGCAATTTTTTTAGGTATAAAACCTTCTTTCACTAATTCTAGTGTATAATACTTTTCTAAATCAAGATCATAAGAAAACTTTTTAGCCCATTTTGTAGATGATACTAAATTATTTTCTTCGTATAAATTAATTGTAACATCCCTCATTTTATTGCTCTCTTCATCAACAAGATATCCTGTAAAATTTACTTGAGAGAACAAAAGGATAGATTCAAAAATTAATATAGAAAGTATGATAAATTTCTTCATTGGATTACACTTTAAACTCCTATTACGTATAACAATCAAATTAGTTACTATTTATTTGATTTTCAGTAGAAATACTTAACTATATTTCATAAAAAAAGCTCTGTAGTACAGAGCTTTTTTTATGTTTAGATTTAGGAATAATTAACCTCCAAAATCATCAAATCGAATATTCTCATCAGCTAAACCAAAGTCTTCTCCCATTTTTTGAACTGCATTGTTCATCATCGGTGGTCCACAGAAATATAATTCTATATCTTCAGGGGTTTCATGTTTACTTAAATATTGCTCTATTACAACATTATGTATAAATCCAACAAAACCATCTCCTTCTTTATCATCAATGTCTTTCATTATTTTCCAATTATCAGATTCTAAAGGTTCTGATAGTGCCATGAAAAATCTAAAATTCGGAAAATCTTTCTCTAAATCTCTAAAGTAATGAATGTAAAATAATTCCGCTTTTGAACGTCCACCATACCAGTAAGTTACTTTTCTTCCAGTTTTAAGTGTTTTAAATAGCTCGTATAAGTGAGAACGCATAGGAGCCATTCCTGCTCCACCTCCAACGTATAACATTTCAGCATCTGAATCATTAATAAAGAATTCTCCGTAAGGACCAGAAACAGTTACCTTATCTCCTACTTTTTGATTGAAGATATATGACGATGCAACACCAGGGTTAACATCCATCCATGTATTTTTAGCTCTATCAAATGGAGGGGCTGCAACTCTAACGTTTAACATAATTCTGCGACCTTCAGCAGGGTAAGAAGCCATAGAATATGCTCTCACAACTTCTTCATCGTTTTTCATCACTAAATTTCTAATTGCATAAGGTCCTTCTGCCCAATCCTTCTCAAACTTATCTGGTTCTCCAGGATGATCTTGTGGATGTGCTTTAACATCCATATCAGAAAATTTAACAGTACATGGTGGTATTTTAATTTGAATATATCCGCCTGCCTTGTAATCCATATCTTCTGGAATCTCAACAATAAATTCTTTAATGTAGGTAGCAACATTGTAATTTGAAACTACTGTAGCCTCCCATTCTTTAATCCCAAGTATTTCTTCTTCAATCTCAATTTCCATATCCTCTTTCACTTTCACTTGGCAACCTAAACGATGATTTGTTGCAATTTCTTTTCTAGTAAAGTTTGGAACTTCAGTTGGTAAAATTGACCCTCCACCACTATGAACTTGACATACACATTGCACACATGTACCACCACCACCACAGGCTGAAGGTAAAAATATTCCTTGACCGCTCAACGTATTTAATAACGTATCTCCACCATCTACTTCAATTTCTCTTTCTCCGTTATTAATATTGATTTTAACTTTACCTGAAGGCATTAATTTTGCTTTTGCAAACAATAAAACACTTGTAAGCACAAGAACTACAATTAAAAAAACAACGATTGTTATTATTATTACACTAGTATCCATAATATCTATCTATAAAATATATTAAAGTTCGAAACCTAAAAAGCCTAAGAATGCTAATCCCATTAAGCCTGTTAGAATAAATGCCATACCTACACCTCTTACTGGTGCAGGAATATGAGAGTATTTAATTTTCTCTCTAATTGCAGCAATTAACACGATTGCTAAAAACCATCCAAAACCAGATCCTAAACCATACACTGTAGCTTCTCCAATATTAGCAAATTGTTTTTGTTGCATAAATAAAGCTGCTCCTAATATTGCACAGTTTACTGCTATAAGCGGCAAAAAAATACCTAAAGCTCCATATAATGCAGGAGAAAACTTCTCAACTAACATTTCAACTAATTGAACAATAGAAGCAATTACAGCTATAAACATAATAAAACTTAAAAAGCTCAAGTCCATTGTAGCATATTCTTCTCCTAACCATGATAGAGCACCTTCTTGTAAAACATAAGTTTCAAGTAAGTAGTTAATAGGTATAGTAACTACTAAAACAAAAATTACTGCTGAACCTAATCCAACCGCAGTTTTAACGGTTTTAGATACTGCCAAATATGAACACATTCCAAAGAAGAAGGTGAAAATCATATTATCAATAAAGGCACTTTTTATAAATATATTAATGTATTCCATTTCTTTTATATAAATAAGTTATAACTAGCTTTCAATTAAATCAGGATTTCTATATTTCTGAACCCAAATGTAAATACCTACAATAAATAATGACGATGGTGGTAACAACATTAAACCGTTGTCCATATAACCCATACCATATAACCCTGTCATATCGGTTGCATTTCCAAATATTTCAAATTTTTCGAAACCAGGTATTGTTAATGCACCAGAACCTAATAACTCTTTGAAAAAAGCAACAACTACTAATACCAAACCATAGCCAAAACCATTACCAACACCATCTAAAATAGATGCCCAAGGTTTGTTTCCTAATGCAAATGCTTCTAAACGTCCCATAATGATACAGTTGGTAATAATTAACCCAACAAATACCGATAGTTTTTTAGAAACATCATACACGTAAGCTTTTAACACTTGGTCAACTATAATTACCAACCCAGCTACAATTACCAATTGAACGATAATTCTAATTTTACTTGGAATTACATTTCTCATTAAGGAAACAATTAAGTTACCCAATACCAAAACTGCCATTACAGCCACAGACATTACAATTGCATTGTCCATTTGTACAGTTACTGCTAATGCAGAACAAATACCTAATACCTGTATTGTTACAGGATTAATTTTGTTTAATGGATTTGTGATTAATGCTTTATTTTTCTTTGAAAATAAAGGTTCTGATTTTTTTTCGCTCATTTTTATTTAAATTTACGTTTAGCGATTATTTTTAAATTGAATCAACAACACTTTCCACAATTAAAGAATCATTTTCATTCATCATCGTTGAATCGTTTAGGATTTCTTCAATAACTGGTTCTTCTACATTTACTGCTGAAAATTCAGGATTATTTTTAAAGAACCTATAATAAACATTTAAGTTTCTTTTTAACATTTCTTCAACACCAACACCTGTAAATGTTGCCCCTGAAATGCCATCTACTTGATGTTCATTTAATTCATTTCCTGGTTTTTTAACTTTAATTGGAGCGTATTCTCCATTTTCTTCAATTGTTTTTTCAACAAACTGATCTTGAAACCAATCTTCAGTAATTTTAGAACCTAAACCAGGAGTTTCTCCTTTATGGTCAAAAACAGAACCGTGAATCTTCATCCCTTCAAGTTTTAAACACAAATATCCCCAAACATCATCCCATAAACCTTTACCACTTGCAGCAACAACATAATATTTACTTCCATTATGTTCACAAATAAAAATTGGAAAATGAATATCAGAAGAATTACCTAAAGCTTCTTGAATTTTAGCATCATCTCCTTTATAGGTATTCATGATAGGCTTAACATATCTCGAATATTCTTTTCTTAAATTAATATTAAATGCGTCTAATTTATCAGTTGGATCAATTGCATCTTCAGCAGTTTTATCACTTACAATTTCACCATTATAATTAATTGTAACTCTCCTTTTGATAAATTCATTAAACATTTTTCCTGCATCTTTTCTGGAAACGCCATCGGTTTCTTCAATTCCAATAGCTTGTAAAATGTTTTGCATTTTTTCGTTGGTTACATTAGCATTTTGAAGAGGTTTTAAACCCATTGAAATGAAAGCTAATAAACCACCAACTATTACTACCATTATGGTAGCAAAAATTATTGTATATACGTTACTATCTCTATTTACTGCCATAATTAAGCTATTTTAACTCTTTTTAATCTCTTTTTAATATTTGCGTTAATTACCATATGATCGATTAATGGTGCAAATACATTTCCAATAAGAATTGCCAACATTACCCCTTCTGGGTAAGCAGGGTTGGCAACTCTAATTAACATTGCTAAAATACCAATTAAGAAACCATAAACTATTTTACCTTTTGCTGTTTGTGAAGCTGTAACAGGATCTGTTGCCATAAATACTGCTCCAAAAGCAAAGCCACCTAACATTAATTGATGTAAAACTGGAACCCCCATAAATGAATCAGCATCTCCAAAATAATTAAAAATTAAGCCCATAACTAAACCACCAACAAACATTGAAAGCATAATTCTTAAACTCCCAATACCTGTAATTATTAAAATTAATGCTCCTAAGCCAATTGCAATAACAGAAGTTTCTCCAATTGAACCTGGTATTAAACCAATTATGGAATCCATAATAGATGGTATTGCTTCAACTCCTCCTTCTACTGCTTTACCTAATGGTGTAGCTCCTGAAAAGCCATCAACTGCTGTTCCATCTCCTAAACTAATCCATACTTTGTCACCCGACATTTGAGTTGGGTAAGCAAAGAATAAAAATGCTCTACAAACCAAAGCAACGTTAACTACATTCATTCCTGTACCACCAAATACTTCTTTACCAATTACTACTGCAAAAATTGTAGCAACTGCAACCATCCATAGCGGTACATCAACAGGCATAATTAAAGGAATTAACATTCCTGAAACTAAAAATCCTTCTTGTATGGCATGTTTATTAATGGCAGCAAAGACAAACTCTACTCCTAATCCAACTCCGTACGAAACAATAACAATAGGTAATACTTTTAAAGCTCCAAAAAGAAATTTATCCATAAATTCAGCCATTTCTCCAATAGCTAAAAAATGTTGATGACCAACGTTATATATTCCAAACAATAAACTTGGAACTAACGCTAAAACGACCATAATCATGGTTCTTTTTAAGTCGATTGAATCTCTAATATGTGTTCCGTTATGGTTGGTATGCCCAGGAACAAATAAAAAGGTATATGTACCGTCCCAAACCGCATGAGCAATAGGAAATTTCCCATCTGCCTTCGGTTTCATTTTTTGCATAAATTGCTCTAATGCCTTCATTTATTCTTTTTTAATAAAGTCGTTATATAATTAACTACATTCTTTTTTAACTAAATCTAATGCTTCTCTTACTACTCGCTGAACTTCTATTTTAGAAGTACAAGCAAATTCGCAAAGTGCAAAATCTTCTGGAGCTACTTCGTAAACTCCTAAAGCTTCCATTTTATCAATATCCTCAATCATCATTGCTTTAACAAGATAAACGGGATAAATATCCATTGGAAAAACTTTTTCATATTCTCCAGTAACAACATAAGCTCTTTCTTCACCATTCATGTTCGTATTTAAATCATACGTTTTATTAGGTGTTAAAAATGATAATGCTGTTCTAGATAAACTGAATTTATTTAAACCTGTAAATGGTAACCAACCAAAAAATTGATTATTCCCACCTTCTGGTAAAACTGTTAATTGATAATCGTAAAAACCAATGTGACCGGTTGCTGGAATTTGTTGTCCCGTTAAAGGGTTACCACTAATAAAACGTCCTCCCTCTTCAACATTTCCTTTAGTAATATCAGAAATATTAGCTCCCAAAACAGTTCTTACATATTTGGGTGCGGTAACTTTAGATCCTACAAATGAAATCACTCTTGAAGCATCAAACTTACCTTCTTTAAATAATTTACCAATTGTTAATACATCTAAAGATTTTAATGTCCAAACTACTTCTCCTTTATTAACTGGATCGATATGATGAATCTGAATTCCTACATTACCTGCTGGGTGTGGTCCTGAAATTTTATTGATTTGTACATTTTTTGCTTTTTTATATGCGTCATCTGGGTTATCGTTTCCATTTACATTTAAATGTACTTTACCATCTGTTAATTTAGCAATTGCATCTAAACCTATTTGAAATAATTCATCTTGCCCGTGCATTACAAAATCGTAATCTGGAGCTAAAGGAGAAGTATCCATCGCTGTAATATGAATTGCTTTTGGCGAGTCACTAGGATTTGCAATTACATCGTAAGGTCGTTGACGAAAAAATGGCCAAACTCCACTTTTTAATAAATTAGCTAAAATCTCTTCTTTTGAAAGTGAATTTGGATCTCCTTGTTTAAAAGTCTCAAATTGATTAGCGCCATCTGCTCTAACTTTTACTTCTAAAAGTCTTCTTTTATCTCCTCTGTTTATTTCTACTACTTCACCACTAACTGGAGATGTGAATAGAATTTGTTCGTTCCCTTTATCATAAAACAAAGGAGAGCCTGCTTTAACTTTATCTCCTATTTTAACACACAACTTAGGTATTAAATTTGGGAAATTATCAGGTCGTAAAACTACTTCAGAAACTTGTACAGGATTAGCGTATAATTTTTCGGCAGCACCTTTTAACTTAATATTAGTGCCTTTGCGAATTTTTACGTCTTTTGACATTTGTGTCTATTTTAAAAAATCAATTGACAAATTTATAAAATACTATTACCTTTCAAAGCAATTTTAAAGAATTTTATACATTTTTTTACCGACTAAAGATATACTTCGTTCAAAGTCTTATTTTTGAAGATGAATAAATTAATCCCACTTTTCTTGAAAAAACCACAACTCCTTATTTTTTTGTTTTTAATTATTTCTTTTTCCTTTTTAGGATTTAAGGGTAAATCAGTAAATAATAATTCTATTAGTACTGATTCTACTGACGTTTATGTAAATGACAATTATTTAAGATATGATGATTACATTTATAAAGATAACATTAAAACGGTTTTATTTCACAACCTAAGAGACGAACTAAGTTACCCTACTCTACCTTTAAATAGTACCGAAAAGTTAAAATTGAGTTTTGATGATTTTGCTCCTAACTTAAAAACATATTATTATACTTTTATTCATTGTAACGTTAATTGGACTCCTTCTGATTTATCTCCTAACCAGTATTTAGACAATTATACCGAAGATGATATTAAGGAATATAAATACTCCTTTAACACCGATAAAGCTTTTATACATTACAATTTGGTTTTCCCTAATGAAAATATTAACCTAAAATTATCGGGTAACTATATTATAAAAATATATGATGTTGATTACCCTGACCAACCGGTAATTACCAAACGATTTTTAGTTTACGAAAACAAAGTAAATATTAATATTACTCCAAAACCTTCTGTAAATCCTAACGAGCGTTTTTCGAGACAAGAAATTGATTTTGAGGTAAACCATAACAATTACGAAATAAGTAATCCTTACCAAAGTATAACAGTTATTTTAATGCAAAACTACCGATGGGATAATGCCATTAGTGGTTTAAAACCAAAATACATTAATGGTTCTTTATTAGATTATAATTACGAAGCTGTAAATGTGTTTGATGGTAATAATGAGTTTAGAAATTTTGATATTAAATCGATGAACTTTAATAGCCAAAATGTATATCGAGTGCAATACGATAATACTGAAAAAATAATGAACATACTCTTATACGAAGATACACCTAGAGCCTACAAAAAACATTATGCTCAACCTGATTTAAATGGAAATTTTTTAGTTAAACGTGATGAAAGTAACGATACCGAAACAGATGCTGAATATGTAAATGTTACGTTTAATTTAAAACGAGACACTTTAAGATATGGAGGAAACATCTACTTGTTTGGTAAGTTTACCGATTGGAAGTTTAAAGATGAGTTTAAAATGGCTTATGACACCATTAACAAAAACTACCACCAAACTGTGCTTTTAAAACAAGGCTATTACAATTATATGTATTGTTTTGTAAAAGATGGGTCAAAAAACGTGGGGGATATTTCTTATATTGAGGGCACTTATTACGAAACAGAAAACGATTATACTGTTTTGGTGTATTACCGTAATCCGATGGAAAATTTTGACCAATTAATTGGAATGAAAACTAAGAATACGAACAGATAACCCTCCTACTCAATAAGATTTATGATCATCAATTAATCTTGAATTTGACAATCTGAATACTTTAAGTTAGAAAAAATTAAAAATGGTTTTTATGGGGATTATCTTAACCAAGATCTAATTGATAAACTAATTGATTTGTTTACAAAAATTAAGACCGTTGCAAGGGCAAAAAGCAACAAATCAGTTAAACAATACAATT